>CALEJY010000017.1 GCA_937898445.1 uncultured Candidatus Melainabacteria bacterium
CCCTTACGGGATAGCACCCATCCCAAGCCCTTCCCTCAATAGGGAAGGGAGTTATTTTTCCTCCCTTTTGAGGGAGGATTAAAGGTGGGTGCTGATTTTGATTGTCATGTTGCCCTTACGGGACATCACCCATCCCCTGCCCTTCCCTCAATATAGGGAAGTGAGTATAATAAAACTCCTGAGAGTACTCTCAGGAGATAGAATGGAAGTATGTCGCCTAAGCAACATTTTGTTAAGAAACTTTTTTAGATTTTGGAAATTATACTTCCCTTACGGGGTAGCACCCACCTTCATCCTCCCTCAAGGGAGGAAATTTTTATTACCTTCCCTTAATATAGGGAAGGAGTTTTTCTCTTTAATAAAATACCAGTACTTTTAAAATTAAAAAGCACTGGTGTTTAGATTATTATATTTTTTTAATTCTTCAAACTAGAATTTCCAGCTATGCAAGTACTCTTCCTGTTCTTCGGTCAATGTATCAATTGAAATCCCCATTGATTTTAGTTTCAATTCTGCAATTTTTACATCAACTTCGTGTGGCAATGTGTACAATTTCTTTTCCAATTTACCTTTATTTTTAACCAAAAACTCAATGCCTAATGCTTGGTTTGCAAAGCTCATATCCATTACACTAGCCGGATGTCCTTCTGCTGCTACCAAGTTAACCAATCTACCTTCTGCCAATACGTAAATTGATTTTCCATTATTCAATTTATATTCTTCCAAGTTTGGTCTAATCTGTCTGATTTCTGTTGCGTAAGCTTTCAAATCACCAACATTAACTTCCCAATCAAAGTGGCCTGCATTAGCAACAAATGCACCATCTTTCATTGCTAACAAGTGTTTTACATCAACTACATGTTTGTCACCTGTAACTGTCAAGAAAATATCGCCTTCTTTTGCAGCATCTGCAATCGGCATTACTCTATAACCTTCCATTGCTGCTTCAAGAGCCTTAAGCGGATCAACTTCACAAACAATTACATTTGCACCCAAAGCCTTTGCTCTAAGCGCACAACCTCTACCGCACCATCCGTAACCGGAGATTACAACTGTTTTACCTGCAATCAAGATATTTGCAGCTCTCAAAATTCCGTCAAAAGAACTTTGACCTGTACCATATCTGTTGTCATAAAGGTGTTTTGTCAAACTTGTATTAACGCCAACTGCAGGGAATTTCAAAGCTCCTTGAGCTTCTAAAGCTTGCAATCTGATAATACCTGTAGTTGTTTCTTCTGTAGAACCGATAACTTTTGATGCAAGTTCAGGGTAATCAGAGTGTATCATAGAAACCATGTCGCAACCGTCATCAATAATGATATCAGGATTGTGCTCCAAAGCTTCTCTGATATGTGATTTATATTGTTCAACAGATTCGCCTGCAACTGCAAAAGTAGGAATTCCGTAGTGTTTTGCAAGAGCTGCTGCAACATCATCTTGCGTTGACAATGGGTTTGATGCAACCAAAACCGCATCTGCACCGCCTGATTTCATAACAACACACAAAGCTGCCGTTTCTTTTGTAACATGTACACAAGCAGACAATTTCAAACCTTTGAACGGTTGTTCTTTAATAAATCTTTCTTGAATTTGTTTCAAAACCGGCATATCTTTGAAAGCCCATTCAATTTGGTTTTTACCTTGATCTGCCAAATTTATATCTTTTACATCACATTTGATATCTATTGTTTGCATTGATTTTCTCCTTTTCAAGCTTGATTATAGCAAGAACATAAGATTATAACTTTTTTTGTAAAAATTTCTTAATAATATAATATATTATAACAAAAAATTTTCTTGAGTTGAGTTATAAATGAAGTAGTAAGGAGTTTTCACGTGAAAGTAAGTTTAAATTTAAACCAGCCGAAAGTTAGAAATAATATAAATTTTCAGGGCTACAAACCCACTAAATCTCAATACGGAGATAAAGAGCATGAATTTAACTACGTTTATGACGATAGCAAATACGATTGCTATCTCGAGCTTTATTCCGTAGCTAAAGACGTTAACAACAATTATTACGTAACAGATATCCTAAAAAAATATGACGACGATCCTTACAACAACGAGCTTGGAATTAAACTACAAAGCGGGAAAGCAACAAAAGTAAATTTATCCGCAGACTATGATGTTGCGCCGGATGAAGCTTTTGCATACCACTACAAACTTTATCCGAAAGGAACTCACAGAGATCCGATTTACGCGACAGATCCGGGAAACAAAATTGACGAAAGAGATCACAAACATACTCCATACGATATTTATAACATTGTTTCAGACAAAGCCTCAACTTCTTCAAAAGGCGGCGCTATGAAACTTATAATTCCTGACAACTACAATGTTGTTTGGAAATACGACAACGCCAACAAAATCGTAAAAAAATCTGATGAAGAAATCAAATCCTTACTAACTTCATCTAAAAACTTTGCGAACAAAATCGGCGGTTCTTTAGCCGGCATTGAAAAAGATCTTGATGACGGCAAATTAGACAATTTCACAAGAATTGTTACAACTCCGTTATTCACCGATGATAGCGTTTCTGCCCATGCTTATTGGAACAAAAACTGTTTCCAAATGGCAGATTCTTTAGGCAACATCAATAATTACGCATCAATCCAAAAAAAGATGTTTGCCAAAGGTATTAACCTTGTATCAGATGGCGCATACGTAAACGAAGGTTTGGAAGGCATTCACTTCCAAAACGTTTTGAAATGGGGCGACAAATCTCCATATTTCAACTGGTTCAATATTTCAGGACTTCAAGACAGTCCTTTAAGTCTTGGTGTTTTCGGCAAAAAACTTGAACACGTAACTCACAGACTTATCAATTCACCTTACGAATTTACGCAAAAATCTGATGGTACAATCAGCGTTAAATCTGTAAAATACGACAAAAACAAACCGACATATATTCAAATTTATGATGACAGATTAGTCAATGCCGAAAAACTTTCTGACAAAGAATTGATTGAGGCTTATGACAAATTCGACAAAAATTATCTTGATATAAACAATCACAACGACACAGTTGTTCCATACAGTTTCCCAATTAACCCTGAAACTTACAAGAAAAACGTAAAACTTTTAAGCGATTACAACAAAAAATCCGCAAACAAATTAGACTTAAAAAGTGGCGAGGCAACTAGAGCAGTTGCACAGTTTGAATACTTCGGACTTGATGGGAAACACGAAAGCGGTTTCTATACTTGGGATGCGAACCCTGATATCGCAAAATTAAGCTTTGTTCCATCTCACGCCGAAACTCAATCGCTAAGAAACATTGTTGATCCGACAGAAAGAAAAGAAAAAGCAGCTATTTTAAAACAAAAAAATATGGAAGTTCAAGACTATGCAGTATCTTCCGCACAATATTGGACTAAAAAAACAAACCAAATTTTAAACCTTAATGCAGCTCAACACTTGAAAAACATTGATGGCAAAAATGCTCACGAAATTTTTGAAACAATAAACAAACAAAAAGATGAAAAAGTTTTCCCTAAAGATTTGGATGTTTCAGAAAAAATCGTCAAAAACGTAATCAACAATTCTTATGACCTAAAAGGCACTGATACAGAAGATTTATACAAAGATGCAGTAGTTCAAGGACTTATGGATTTGCCGCTTGATGCAATTGAAATTGGTGACGATATCGCAGGCGTTTTGAGTTCTCCATATATTTCAAAAAGAGCTACAAAAGAAGATCAAATCGGAGTTTCAAGATTTGATTTATACAAAGAAGGCAATCCGCATATCAAACCGGAATACGAAAAAGCTTACCGCCAAACAAACAGAATGTACACGCAAGAAATGGCAACTTTGGCAACCGGAGTTTTGGCAAACGTAAATGATAAATTGCCTGAAAACAACAAACTTTTTGACAAATCAGGCAACACAACAGAATACGGCAAATATGTATTGCCACTTTTGACTGCTGAAATCGCTCGTTTTGCGATAATAAAAGGAGTTAGCCCAAAAGCTGATTTTAATTACGACAACGAAACAGGCGAAATTTCTTATGACTACAAGAATTTGAAAAAAACTTCTCTTACAGAAATGGGAATTATCGCAGATAGCCCTGAAGACGAGGCAATTTCTGTAGTTAAGAAACTAAGAAACAATATCGGCAAAATCGAAAATTCTAACAAAGACAAACTCGCAAAAGCTTTGTTCAAATCAATCAAAGGCACTGATGCAAACAGTTTTAAACTTGCAGAAATGATTGTTGACAGATCACAAGCCGGTTTGGACTGGAGAATTGATGCGACAAAAGATATCGGCGACATCGAATCTGTTAGAAACGGAAAAACTGATTTTGAATACACATGGAATCAAGTTATCAACTTCTGGTCTAAGTTTACAGATGCCGTAAAAGAATACCACCCAGATGCTTATATTGCAGCCGAAGTAACTGACGAAGGCTCAATCCACCAAAGAGGTTACGGTGAAAAATCGGGCGCAAGATTTGGCAACCCAAAAGAAGCTGTGAAAAAATTAATCAATGAAGCTGGATTTACAACAACCGCAAACTATACTTATTTTTCATCTACTTTGACCGGAATTTTTGGAAAATTATTTGCAGATGAAAATGGTGTAGAAAGAGGCACAAATCAAGGTTTGACGATTTTAAACCAACTTGTAGGCGAAGGCAACTTCTTAAACTCTGAACCGCTTGAATCCTTGTTATACACATATACTTTTGCAGGCAACCACGACAAATGCCGTGCGTTAGAAGGTTTTGCAATGGATATGGGTATTGTTTATTCTGACTTGACCGACCCTGCGAACTTTGATTACCGTCGCAGAGCATACAAAGTTTTGCACGGAATGGGTTACGGCGATATTCCGTCAAATAAAGCGATTAATGCTTACAACTACGACAGAGTAAGCCCTCTTGCAATTGCGAAAGGCGAATCTATAATCAGCGGAATGGGAAAAGCCAAAGAAAGAATTGGTTTGAGCCAAGAACGAAAAGACTACGTTTATGGCAAAATGTTGCAAGCGATTAAAAACTTAGCTCAAGGCAATTATAAAGGCAAAATTATTGAAGCCGACGGCTTTGGAACAAAAGACTACAACATCGCACTAGACATAGTTTTGGATGAAATGGATTATCTTGAACTAAACAAAAATATGCGTTTGAATGCGGATGAAAAAATAAAGCTTAAAAACGAAACAATGCGCAGAATTATTGACCCTGCAATGTCAAAATTGTTAGGTCAAACCAAATTCTTAGTTGCTTTGACAGGTAACCCGACACTATTTGCAGGTGATGAGTTAGGATCTACCGGTTACGAAACGACTACAAAAAATATTTACCTACAAAACCGTAACGTAATCCATAACGAATGGGTTGACCCATCAAATCCTGATTACAAAGAATTTGTAAAAACATTTAAAGACAATATGGATTATCAATTTGCGTTGAGAAAAAGACCTGAGCTAGAACCGCTAAATTCAGGTACTCCGTTTGCACTAAAAGAACAAAACGCAAAATACACAAAAATCAACTATAACGACGAATTGGATCATTCAAAAGGTATTTCTAATAAAGAAAACGGCGACACACAAGTTTCAGCCTTGTTAAGACAATGCCCTGACGGAAGAATGACAGTTTCTGTATTCAATACAGCAGGGCTTAACCATGAATACGACAAATATTACACTCCTGCCGAGTTGACAATGAACTATATTGACCTTAATCAAGGTTACGGAGGCAATGCAGGTTTGAGATGCGGTTTAAAATCCGGTATGATGTTTAAAAGTGCCGATCCAAACGACCACACAGAGTATTATGTTAATGACAAAAACCAAATCACTGCTGCAGATGGTAAACCAATTCATATAAAAGATACAACATTAATTTTGTATAATGTTCCTGCAAACCAACCGACATTTACAGGCAGACGAACAATGTATAATCCTCAATACAACTTCGTTTCAAAGCCTTATGCACAAGTTAATAAACAAGAATGCAGTGTTGGAAAGAAATTGGAATTGGTAAGCAGATAGAAAAATTTCCTCCCTTATGAGAGGTGATAAAAGGCGGGTGCTAATTTTGATTTTCCTGTTTCCCTACGGGGTAGCACCCATCCCTACCTTCCCTCGTAAGTGAAGGTGTAATATTTCCTCCCTGCGAGGGAGGATGCAAGGTGGGTGCTAATCTCAAATTTTGGTAAAATAAGAAAAAATACATGTCATCGCGCACTTGTTGCGCGATCTTTTTAAATTCTTGTCATCTTGAGCGGTGCTACGCACGTAGCCATCTGCCATAATATTGCATTCTTTTGACAATATTCGTGTTTGCACTGCGAAAGA
>CALEJY010000018.1 GCA_937898445.1 uncultured Candidatus Melainabacteria bacterium
AGGTTTTCCAACCGCAACCATTGCCAACGCAAAGAATATTGAAAATACGACGATTTGCAACAAATTACCTTGTGCCATCGCATCAATAATACTTGTCGGGAAAATACTTGTAACCATTTCACTAATCGACGTATGCGCTTGAGTTGCAGCCATTAGCCCCGCCTCTTGCGTGTGGATTGCGTGAATAGAATTGCTGGTTACAAAACCAACTCCGGGTTTAAAAATATTTGCGGCAGTAAGACCGATTATCAAAGCCAAAGTAGTTACGATTTCAAAGTAAATAATTGTTTTAAGCCCGATTTTGCCCAAACTCTTTGCATCTCCGTGTCCGGCAATTCCAACAACCAAAGTTGCAAAAAGCAACGGAGCAATAATCATTTTAACCATTCTTAAAAAGATTACGGCAAACGGCTTCATTCTAACCGCAAAATCAGGGGCAAAATGTCCTACGACAACACCTAAAATAAGTGCTATAAATATTAGGGCTGTTAATTTTGAATGTTTCAATGTGTGGTACCTCAAAAACATTATATTATAAACATGTCTATATTGAAAAAACCTGTTACGTTTCGTTAAATTATATGTAAATTATTGTTAACATTTGAAAGAAAAATAGCACAAAAATTATTGACGTGTTTTCATGTAGACAAGAAATTTAGTGTAAATTTGAAAGGTATAAAGAATTATGGCAGACAATATGACTATCGGACCGGCAATATCAATCGGCGGAAATACTGTCCAAATGACACAAAAGGGTAAAGTTCAAGTAACTAATGCTCATGGCAAAGTTAAAACTTTATCTCAAGATCAGTTCAAAAAACAATTAGTTAAAAACGCAAATAATATTGAAACCGGAAAAGATTTTGAGTTCAAAAAAGATAATAAAACTGCATTAATCGCAGGTAGTACAGTAGCTGCAGCCGCAATCGCAACAGGTATTGTTTACCGTAAAGATATTGCAAAATATGCAAAAGATTTTAGTTGGAAAGGTTTTAAAGAAGATGCTAGAAACTTGTTCCAAAACACAAAGAAAGCAACTAAAAGAGCTTTCAAAACTATTAAAACAAAAATCTCAAACTTGTTTGGTAAGAAAAATGCACAAACAATTTATGATGGCAACTTAAAAGCTGCTAAAAACGCTGAACAATCAAAAATTGCGGAAGAAGCATTGAATCTAAAAAATTCTTCTTCAAAATATGTTGCAGAAAGCATCATTAACAATATTGAAAATATCAAAGCAAATTCTAAAAATACTATCCACGTTAGCAAACAAAAAATGTATGAAAGATTATTCTCTCAAAACGCTTAGATAAAAAGTTATAAACCAAAATCACCTCTATTATTAAAATGGAGGTGATTTTTTTAATCTTTTATAAATATAAAAATTTTATCAATCAAAATAGAAAATATTTTTCTTATTGCAAACGGAAAACCTGAAATAAAATCAAATATCGCAATCTTCGTTTTAGCAGGGATTTTGTGATTGATTTGTCTTGATAATTTTATCAAATTTTTCGGATAATTTTTTAAATAGTTTTCATAATTTTCAATTGTCGCAACGTCAGTGTTTCTTAAATCAAAAAGAGATTTTTTAATAAATGGCATTTTATAATTTTCAATAATCTGTCGCCATTTTAAAATAGTGATATTATTTACATTTTCAAAAGCATTCACCAAAACCTTATATCTATAACCCTTTTCTAATAATAATTCCGTCAATCCGATTTCATATTTAGAAACAATCAATTTTTTACGATCTTGATGAACAATTGAGGTCATAAAGTTAAAAAAATCTTCTGACATAAAAATATTTTTGTTAAACGCAATAAAATAACTCTGAACATGTGGGCGTTTAATAAAAAAATGACCGATTGATTTTTTATAACCAAAGTTATTTTTCGTAATTCCCCAAAAATCACATTCCGCTTTTTCCATATTCTCAAAAACTTCCGAAATAGGATAAATCGGACCATAACAACTATCATTGGCAAAAATTAATTCATCATAATCGTTCAAAGAATTTTTTAAATACAAAAAACCTCTTTTGTAAGAGCCAAAATCATATTCATCATGTTTTTCACAAATCGAATGAATTACATAATTTTTCACTTTTTCGATTTCTGAATTTTGCAATTCGCAACACGAAACAAAAACGACATCACACTCTGCATCTTTCAAAGATTTCAGATAATATGTGACATAATCCTCAATCTTATTGTTTTTATCATAGTGCGCAAATACAACAGCTCTTTTCATAAAAAAAATTATATCATGAAAATTTGTAATTCATTTGGGTTTGTAGTATCATTCAGTCAAAGAGAATAATTAAATCGAGAGGGAAGTATAAAAATGCAAGTATCATTAAACTGGTTAAACGAATTTGTTGATTTATCAGATATAGAAGTAGAACAAATTGCTCACGAATTGACAATGAGCGGATTAGAAGTAGAGGCAGTTGAAGAATTAAAACCTCAATTTACAAACATAAAAACAGTTAAAATTGAAAAAATCGACAACCACCCAAATTCTGATCACCTTCACCTTGTAACCGTAAACACAGGTTCAGGGTTAAAAACAGTTGTTTGTGGCGCACAAAACATCGCAGTAGGACAAATTATTCCTTACGCATCTGTTGGTTCACAAGTTTTAGACAGAAAAACCGGCGAAATGTTCACACTTGCACCAGCAACAATCAGAGGTGTTGAATCTCAAGGAATGCTTTGTTCTGCAGATGAACTTGGCGTTGCAGAAAGAAATTATCAAGAAGAAGACGGAATTCTTGTTCTTAACAGAATTTTCCCGGACGTTCAAATTGGCGCAGATGTAAAAGATGTTTTAGGCTTTGAAAAAGATTACATCTTAGATGTAGCACCAACCGCAAACAGAGGCGATCAAATGTCTGTAATCGGTGTTGCAAGAGAATTAAGCGCAATTTTTGACAAACCGTTAAAATTTTCTCCTCTTGAATGTACAAAAGATTTATCAACTGACAAATTCAAAGTTGAAATTAAAGACGAAGATGTTTGTAAATACTACTCAATCGGAGTTTTGAAAAATATCAAAATCAAACCGTCACCTGAATGGATGCAAAAAAGACTTTTAGCCTCAGGCGTTCGTGCAATCAACAACGTAGTCGACATCACAAACTATGTAATGCTTGAATACGGAACACCTTTCCACGCATTCGATTTAGACAAATTGAACGGTTATTTATGCGTAAGACGTGCGCAAGAAGGCGAAAAAATCGTTACATTGGATAGCGTAGAAAGAACTTTGACAACTGATAGCGTTTTAATCGCAGACGAAACAAAGGGCGTATGTCTTGCAGGTGTATTCGGTGGTGAAAACTCTGAAATTGACGACAATACAAAAAATATCGCATTAGAAGCAGCTTATTTCACACCGGCAAGCAACAGAAAATCAGCAAGAAGCGTTGGTTACAGATCAGAAGCTTGCGCTAGATTTGAACGTGGAGTTGATATTGAGGCTATCAAACCGGCTCTAATGCGTGCTATGCAACTTTTGGTTGAACTTGCAGATGCAGAAATCGAAGGTGTTGTAGAAGCCGGCAAAAATGAACTTGAACCTATCGAAATTACTTTGAGATACGCTCAAATCAAACGTATTTTGGGTTGCGAAATATCTTCTGACAAATGTATTACAATTTTAGAAAAACTAGGATTTAAAAATCTTGGAGGAAACGCTGCAGCTGCAAAATTCTTAGTTCCATCTTTCAGAGCCGGAGATGTTACACGTGAAATCGACTTAATCGAAGAAATCGCAAGAATTAACGGATATGACAAAATCACACCGACACTTCCTGCGAAAAACCAAACTCCTGAAATAACTTTGGAAGAAAAAGTTGTTAAAAAAGTAAACGAGTTAATGCTTTCATCAGGGTTAGACGAAATTATCACAACTTCTCTAATCGGAAAACCTTTGCTAGACAAATATATGCAAACATTTGACGAAACAAAAGCCGTAAAAGTACTTAATTCTGCAAGCGATGAAAGCACAATGTTAAGACAAGGCATGGCTGCAAGTGTTCTTAACTGCATGAAATACAACTACGATAATGCACAAAAAACTGTTTGGGCTTACGAAATCGGCAAAACTTATATCGTAGAAAATCCGGCAGATGAAAGAACATCAGGTGTTAAAGAATCTCGTGTTCTAGCCGGTGTTTTGACAGGCGAAGTTGAAAATTCTAAATGGCAAGTAAAATCTCACACAGATTTCTATACACTTAAAGGTATTATCGAAAAATTGTTTGAAGAACTTGGCGTAACCAAGAGAATTAAACTTACACCTTGCGAAGATGTTGATTATATGCATCCTTACAGAAGTGCGAAGGTTAATGTTTTGGGCAAAAACTTAACTTGCATCGGATATTTCGGACAAATTCATCCAATCTTGAAAGACAAATTGAAAATCAAAGGTCAAGATGTATTTATGTTTGAAATCAACCTTGATAGCTTAATTTCTATTATCAAAGAACATACAGTAAGATTTAAAAAACTTCCTCAATTCCCGGAAGTTCGTCGTGACTTGGCGTTCGTAATCAATGAAGAAGTTTCATTTGATGATATTCAAAGAGTTATCAAAGGTGCGGTTCAACAAAACATCTTTAAGGGTAGCGAAGTTTTTGATGTATATCAAGGCGAAAATATTGAAAAAGGTTTCAAGAGCCTTGCTTTCCGTATAAAAATGCAGGATGAAAATGCAACATTGACAGATGAAGTTATTGAACGTCAAATGAACAATGTTCGCACAAAACTTCAAAAAACTTATGCAGAAATCAGCTTTAGAGAATAATTCTCACCAGAAATTCAAATGGCAAGAATGCAAGAAAAACTATAAAGAGGAAAGTAAAATGAAAAAACTTTTATTAATACTTGCGATATTGTTATTATCACCAATCAGAGCGTATAGTGCCAATGTTGTACCGCAATATGTTAATGCTCAACAGGTTAACACGCTTGGTGTATATCAAGCTCCAAATGAAATTATTCTTTATAGTGAGCCGGATGAAAGTTCTACTCTTGTCCATAGTATAAGTTGGATTGGCGAAAAGATTTTTCCTGAAAGCGTAAAACCGCAAGATTTGTTTGTGGTTTATGTTCCTGCCAAAAACTTGGGATTTCTTACAGTTACTGACGAAACAGAAGATTGGGTTCAGGTAATCTATAACAATTCTAGAGGCGCAAAAGGCTGGATAAAAAAAGACGATCCGTATAGATTTTCGACATGGGTAATGTTTTACAATATGTACGGAAGGAAATATGGTCTAAATATCTTGAAAGAAGCTCCTGACGAGGCAAAAGACTTGCATTCTTCAACCGATGACAAATCTCAAATCGTTGGCACAATTAATATGCCGATAAAAATTAACTTAAATTTGGTCAGAGGGAATTGGGCATTAGTAAGTGTTATGGATATCGACAAAACTCCAAAAACAGGCTATGTAAGATGGCGTTCTGACAAGGGTATCAGATATTATTTTCCAGCAATTAAATAAATAATTGTTTTTGTATAACGGTGTTTATATATATTAATTACTTCCCATACGAATAATTTGACGGAATTTTCCAGTTATTGCCGATGATTTCTTTTGCACAGCCACGTGGTGAAATCCCCTTATCTGTTCCACGAGTAAACGTGAATACGTCATAACACAATTTATTAGGCTTTTTCGGCCCATTTACATCTATATAAAAGTAATTAACATAACTAGGAGAACCATCAATATTAGTCGTATTTCTCGGCATAAAAATTACAGTACCATCAACTAATTTGAAAAAAAGTCGAGTTTCATCAGTAACTAAGCTCCACCACTGTCCAGACCACTCTACATTATTTAAGTAGTGATACCCACAATCATTATCATCCATGCAGATTTGCGCTGAATTAAAATACGGTTTTATATAAGTAGTCCAAAAATCTTGAACATCCATTTGCGACCCCATCGGCCAATCTTTCATATCTCCGTTATCAATTTCCGACATCCTAAAGCCATTCGCAACAGTCGCATAAGATTTTTTGAACTGAGCCATCAAAACATTTTCTCTATAATTTGCAACCAAAGTCGGAATAGTCAACGCTGCAACAACACCGATGATACCAAGAGTGATGAGGACTTCGGCCAATGTGAAAGCAGATCGTTTGAGTGAAAAGTGAGAAGTGAAACGTGAAAAGTCCGTATCGATAAAGTTACTTTCTTTTATATCACCAACACTTCCTTCTTTCCCCTCTCTCTTTGTGAAAGGGAGCAGTTGTTCATGAGCATGAGCGAACGTTACAAATGCGGGAGAGGGTTCTTCTTTAC
>CALEJY010000019.1 GCA_937898445.1 uncultured Candidatus Melainabacteria bacterium
TTCAACATGTAAAATGGATATTATTTGTCAACCAATAGGAACATATACCGAAGAAGGTTTTAAACGTGGAGTAAAAAACATGCCTTTACCATGTGAAGAAGCATTTTCTGTAAATGCAGATTTATTGAAAACAATATTTGAGGATAATGATGTTTTTAATTTTCAAATTGGATATTTAGCCCAAAATAACAATATTAAAGCTATGGTAGATGGAGATAAACTTTTTAGTAAGCATATAGCAGTAGTCGGGTCTACAGGGGCTGGTAAATCTTGTGTTGTAGCAAAACTATTGCAAGAGGCAGTAGGTTTTGATAATGGTCTCAATAAAAATAAAGAACATCAAAAGAATTCTCATATTATAATTTTTGATATTCACTCTGAATATACAAATGCATTTAAATTAGTTGAAAGTGAAAAATTTAATCTGAATTTGCTAAATATTGATAATCTCAAGTTACCATATTGGCTAATGAATTCAGAAGAGTTAGAGGATATGTTTATTGAAAGTAATGACCAAAATAGTTATAATCAAGTTTCACAATTCAAAAGTGCAGTTATAAAAAATAAAATTGTTAAAAATAATAATTCTAATGTTAATTATGATACTCCTGTCGAATTTGATATAAAAGAAGTAAAGAATTATCTTGAAAATCTTAATAGAGAACGTGTTGATAAAAAAGATAAAAGGACTCCAATATTGGATGATGGTACAGAAGTTGAAGACAGATATGAAAAATACTTTTCTCAAATATTTGAATTTAAGCAAAGTGATACAAATAATGGTCCCTATAGTGGAGATTTTACAAGGTTTGTCACAAGATTAGAAACACGATTATCAGATGAACGGCTCAAATTTCTTCTTTCACCTAAAAAAGAAGATGGTACATCTTTTCATTCTAATGATTTTCAAGATATTCTTAAACAGTTTATTGGTTATATAGATGACAATAAATCAAATATAACAATTATAGATTTAAGCGGTATTCCATTTGAAGTTTTAAGTACAACAATTAGTCTTATTTCACGTATTGTATTTGATTTTGCATTTAATTATTCAAAGTTAAAACATATATCAGGCGAAACAAATGATATTCCAATAATGTTAGTTTGTGAAGAAGCACATAATTATATCCCAAAGTCAAATGAATCTCAGTACAAATCTTCAAAGAAATCTATTGAACGAATTGCGAAAGAAGGTCGGAAATATGGACTTAGTCTGATGGTTGTAAGTCAAAGACCATCTGAAGTGTCGGAAACAATTATGGCACAATGCAATAATTTTATTGCATTAAGATTAACTAATACTAATGACCAAAGTTATGTAAAAAATTTGTTACCTGATAATATTGGTTCTATTTGTGAAGCATTACCATCATTAAATCCTGGAGAGGCTTTAATTGTTGGGGACGCTACATTGTTGCCATCGGTAGTACAATTTAAAATGCCAAATCCTAGACCTAAATCTGAAACAATTAATTTTCTTTCAAAATGGGAAGAAAATTGGAGAGAAATTACTTTTGAAAAAGTGATTAAAAAATGGCGAAAAGAAACAACAACTTAAGTATAATTGTGCTATAATCAACACATGACAGAACGCAAAACGGCATTGGAAGTATATTTTTACGCAACAAGTTCGGGTAATGAACCTGTTAGAGAGTGGTTGAAAAGCTTACCAAAAGAAGATATGCGTACAATTGGTTTTGATATCAAGACAGTTCAGTATGGTTATCCTATCGGAATGCCGTTAACTCGTGTTCTTCATGGTACTGGTGGACTTGAAGAAGTTCGTTGTAATATTTCAAACGGTATTGCAAGAGTCATATTTTATGTTGAAGATAACACAATGGTGCTTTTACACGCATTTATCAAGAAAACACAGGAAACCCCTAAAAAAGAATTAGATGTCGCTATCAAACGCTACAAAGAATTATGCAAAAGATAAGATAATTCTTTTGCCAAGATATTTAGCAACTTTTTCGATTGTATTTAAAGTTATTGATGTATTTTCGGGGTCTAAAATACGACAAATAGCGGTTCTTGAAGTTTCAAGTTCTCTTGCTAAACGATTGATTGAAATATTATCTGCTTTCATTTTTTCTTCTAAAGCATAAGCAATAACCCGTTTTAGAGCAACAGCTTCTGACTCTTGAAGAATATCTTCTTCTTCAAGAAAACTGTCAAAATTTGAACCTATATGTTTTTTATCAATCATATTATCACCTTATAATATATTGTTATCTTGATATAATTATATCATAATATCATTGTACCAAATTTGGCGCAATTTTTCAAGTCCCTTTATTTAAAAAAGTAAAATCTTCTTAATTTTTAATGTAAGGAGACATACCATGAGAACATATAAAGCAACAATCGTACCGAC
>CALEJY010000020.1 GCA_937898445.1 uncultured Candidatus Melainabacteria bacterium
AAGTTCATTTCTGATAAAAAAAATTTTGTATTATTATAACAAATGTTCACAAAAATAGCAAAAATTTTTCTTCACAGTTTTTATGTGAAGTGGAAAAAATAAAAAATGACAAATTTTCAAACAGTAAAAAATATATGTAAAAAGCTTGGTGAAAACAACAAACCAACATACGTAGTAATGGCAATTGCAGCCGTAAAAGGTATCTGCCGACCAACTTTTACAATGATGGACAAGACAGAAAAACCTGAAACAAAAAAATATACGGCTCTTAGAGAAGGCTTGACAGAAGCAATCGCAATCCCTGTTTATTGGGCATGCGGAGAAATTGCAGGAAAATTTGGAAAGTTTGTAGTTTCCAAAGACATGGACAAAAAGTTCGAAAAATTTGCGAAAGAAGGCAAAAAATACACCGACGAAGTTAAAGATGAAATGAAAACCGCTGCCATCAAAAAAGGTGAAAAAGGGTTGATGTTCATCGGTGTATGTACCGCTGCATTATTCATTATTCCTGCGGTTTGTTCAGCCGTAATCAAACCAGTTATGGATGCAATGGGAATGAAAGCTCCACACGGTGACAAAAAAACTGCAGAACCGAAAAAACTTGATATCAAAGAAGGCGTAAAAGAAAATATTCCTCAAGCTCCTCAAGTTTCTCAACCGACAAAACCAATCAAAAGACCGCAAATGGCGAACCTTTATACATCGTCTAACGCAGCCGGAATGAAAGTAGGTGGCGTATAATGATTTCAGCAATTTCAAGAGTAATTACAAACCCTACATTGGTAAGCGTTGCACAGAACACAAACGCATCTGTTGCAAGTGAAACAGTATTAAAATCAGTAGGCAGACCGGGATTTATCCTAATTGATAACGATATTGATCCGGCAACAAAAAAATATGCCGCCGCAAAAGAATTTTTATATCAAGCAACTTGTTTAGCAATATATATGGCACTCGTTGGTCCTGTATTCAAAAACGGAGCTTTCAAAGTTGCAAAAAAATATATTTATAAAGGCGAAGAAGGATTTAACAAGTTCCACAGTATGAAAGAATATCTTGCATACCACAAACTTGCCGATAAATCTCAAACAAACAGAGTTGCATCACTATCAAAAGACCACTCTCAATTCAAATTTGAACACGACAATTTGAGAGAAGATTTGATAAACAACAAAACACCGGAAAAATATTCACACATAAAAGGAGCAATTGAACTAGGTAGTACAATCGGTTCTGTACTAGGTTTGGCAATCTTAGCTCCGCAAGTAAGCCACGCATTTATTCACCCTGCACTAAAATTCTTGGGAATGGAAGAAAAGAAACCGGCTAAAACAAAACAACCAACCCAACCGGAACAAAAGCACGTTGATGCAAAAGCGTAATTAATTTATAGATAAAAGAGCCAGCACAGAGGGAAAAGAGAAGGAAAAACCATGCAAATTTAAGATGCTTAGATGCAAAGTCTGTTACTATAAATCGTCATTGCGAGCGATAGCGT
>CALEJY010000021.1 GCA_937898445.1 uncultured Candidatus Melainabacteria bacterium
AATTACTACTCTGCGTTTTTATTAGTTACGTATTCTGGTTTTCGGTTATCTTGTTTATCAATTTCTTTAAACATTTTCTTACCAAGTCTTATATATATTTTATTTTGCTTTTCAGAATCATCTTGATTTTCCTCTGCTTTTTTTGCCCATCTTATTATCTATTTAGTAAAGGCACGTCTAAATATACGTTCTCCTCCATATAAATCCATCTATGTACTTCCATCTGGAGCTAAAACTTTCATTACTGGACCTTCTGTTAATTCTACTTCATCTCCTTTTTTAATTCCAGAATTTATATTTACTTCTAAAACATATTCTGAATTTGGACAATTAACTAACATTTCATCATTAGGCTCAGCATGATATACTTTAATTACTTTCATATCATCATTAATAAAGACAATATCTAATGGAATTAAAGTATCTTTCATCCAAAACGATTCCTTATCTGAATCTAAATAAAATAACATTCCTTCATCTTTAGGAAGTTCTTTTATTTCCTATAAACCTTTTTTCTTTTCTTCAAGAGTTTTAGCTTCTTTTACTTTATATTCTTTATTGTTTATTTTTACTACCATTGATCAGCAGAAAATAAATCATTGTCGTAATCAGAATTGTTAGTATTATAAGATGCATTTGCCTGATCTTCAGAATAATCATTAACTGCACCTTGATAAATACCTTGATCTCCAACTTGCTAATTTATTTGTTCCTCTGATGGCATATCAGATAAATTTAATCCTGCAAACGGATCGTCAGGATTTGTCTAATTACCATTTTGAGCATTAGCCTAGGTTCTTATAAAATTACCATTATCGTCCCAAGCACCATAAATTTTAGTACCATCTGGCATTGTTATAAATGTTCCATTTTGATCCTATGAAGAAGTAGCAGACTATTGTTGTGTGTCATCGCTAAACGGATCCGCTGTATATATGTGCCAAAGATTCTTACCAATACTTCTACCAGTTCCCGATAAAGCACCAGCTCCGAGTAATAAAGTCATACCAGGATTCTTATTTGCTTTGTCTTTAATGTATTTAAGATAATTTCCTAAAGTTTTCGCTTTAGTTATTTCTTCGGCAGTTTTTGTTACAGCTTCTGTTGCAGCTTTTTGTTCTTTGGCCGCATCTTCCATTTTCTTTAAAGCTTCGGCACGTTTATCATTAATACCATACATTTTTTGAGATTTATTAATACTTCCAACTAAAGAATTAATTTCTTTCTCTCTTAAAGATTTAGGATTAGTTATCGTTTTACCAGATTTAGCCAATTCTAATGCACGATTAATACTTCTTTCAGAAACGTTTTTAGGATTAGTGATAGTTTTGTTAGTTCTTGCTAATTCTAAAGCTCTACTTTTCAAAGCGTTCTTTCTTAAACTAGATGCGTAATTTGCTAATTTGTTTATTTGTTTTGAAGTTAATTTGTAATTTGTTGGATCTGTGAAAGATTTTGTTAATTTTGAAAAAAGATTCTATGCTTCTTTTCCAGCACCTGCTTTTTTCATTAAACTATTAAATAACTTTCCAACAGCTTCTGCACCTTCACTTACAGCTTTCTTTCCGACGTTACTTTCCATAAATCTTGAAACGATTTTGTATACGACACCACCGTTAAGATATTTTGGAATTTCCTAATAATTCTAATAATTATACATATAAATTAATTGTTAATATTATCAATTAAATTTGTTCTATCATCTGTATTGTGTAATAATTCGTATGTAAGAAGTTTACCAGCTTCTAGCGCATACTTATCATCATTGGTATCTTTGAATTTCTTTTTATATTCTTCTAATTTTTCAGTTACTTCTAATCTTAAGATTACTTCATTTTTTTCTATTTCCGCCTATTGTTCAATCTTACCATTTTCTTTTTCTGAAACTACAGGAATACCTTTATTAGTAATTCCTTTAATTTCCATATTATGCTTACGAGCGTGTAACGCACCCTCTGGAATTACATTAATAGCACCTCCATTTTGAAATTCAGGAATAGGTTCAACTAAGTTGATAATACTTTCTTCAATTGGATTAATTAAACAGATAGTAGTTTCTTTAGTTATAGCACCTCCATTTTGAAATTCAGGAATAGGTTCTGTTAAATTAATATCTGTAGCCTTATTTAACTACATACCTTGTTTTCCATAAGTAACTGCACTTTGGTCATAACCTCCTTGTAAAGCAATATTCCTTCTAATATTATTAAATCCTGAAGTTCCAGATTTAGCATCCATTATATCTTCAGTAGTGTTAGCTATTTGTGATATAAGATTCTATTGTTGTCTAGCGTTTCCAATTTGTGCATTAAATTTGTTTAAAGCACCTCCGCTTAATAGACCAATCTTTTTATTAGCTAATGCTAGTGTATTATCAATAAATGAATTAGACCCTGTATAAGAAGCACCTACTTTAGAAAATGCATCCCTGTTTTTAGTAATAGAGTCGGTTTTTCTTCCACCCCAACCGTTAATCCAAGATAATGGAGTAAAGCTAAGAAAACTACTTCCAAGTATTGAATCGGCTTTTGTCATACCATCAGTACTAGCTCCAGTAAAACCCATTGCTTTACCAAGTAATCCAGCTGCTCCTAATCCAAACTATACAACAGGTCCAACTACTGGAATTACACCTGCAGCTTGTCTTACCGTGTCATATGTTTTATCTAATGTCTCAGTAATCTTTCCATATTTACCTTGATATTCAGATCTATTAGGAATTAAAGGAGAGGCAAAATCAACTATTTGATTTCCAATACCTGCTATATTCTATGCTTTAGTACTTTTTAATCCAGTAGCGTTTTTATTAATAGTAGTTTGTTTCTTTAATGTTTTAGCTATTCCTCCTATTGTGTTTATTGCACTACTAGTGATATCAAAAAGTTTATTACTATTATTTTTCTAAGCTTGATTTTTAGCATAAGTGTTATAGCTATCATCATATTTAAAATCAGGTAATTTAGTCTATAGCTTAGCATTAAGCCCAGAATCAGTAATATCTACATTAAAATCAGGTAGTTTATACTAATTTGTTAAATTCTAATTAGATTTATCTTGCCAGGTTTGTCTAAAAAAATTAGGGCCTTTCTAAGTTTTTATACCTATATTATTAGCATATTGACTAGAACTTTGACTTTTAGTATTTACTGTATCATATGAAAGCTAATTTGTATTTAAACTATTAGGAAACCAATCATAGATATCATTATACATAGAACTAAAACTGTCTTTAGTTCTATTATTATATGGTCCAACTAAATTATATATATTCTAATCTGAGATCTACAATGATGGGATATTTAAATTAGAATCAAACTAATTATTTCCATAATTAAACGAACTTGTTGCATTATAGGAATTTTGTTTTGTTAAATCTGCCATTATGAATAACTTATTGAATATAATGCTATAATTGCATGTATTGTTGTTAGTTTTTTACTTCTTTATTTTGAGATTCTTCCCAATTCCAAGTAATAACATTACGATCTTTTAAATCGTCAGGTTTTTCATAGTTATTTAAAGCAGAACCAGCTAAAGGATTCTATCCAATTTCAATTGGAACCAATTCATTTTCCCAATCAGCATTTTTTAATCCAGAACGTGAATCCGTTTCATTTTTCTAAACAAAGTTAATAGGATTTATTTGAACATACCATTTATCTTCTCTGTAATGCATATTACCTCTAAGTCTATTTGTTTTTGTTAAATCAACAGCTTGAGCATGATTCCAGATTCGGTATTCATCAAGTTTTTTATATCTAACTATTTCAGCTCCTGCTAAATTAGAAAAATTTTTAGTATTAATATCATCTTTTGCATGATAATAATCTTCTATTTCGTTGATAGAATCTTGTCTAGAATAATATAATGGAAATAAAGTTGATTTATCATATAAATCAATTTTATTTGTTCCATCGTATATCATTCTATGTTTTTCTTTTAGCTTTATGTAATCTTTATCGTATAATATATCTGAACCATTATATTGATAAAGTTCTTTGGTTGCTTCTTGTCTAATATACATATTTTTTTTATCATCTTTAAAATCAAAGCAATCTCCAATTATTTCATAATGAAATGATTCTGGCTCAGAATTATTGCTAAGTATTTGTAAAGAATCAAATATTTTATGAACAGAAGAATCATCATTTATATAGAATTCAATTTCAAACGGATGCTATTTATCATACCATTTTGTAGGTTCTATTTCGTCCTATTCGTCTATTATTCCAGTATGTCCATGTTTCCAAAAATTAGTAGTTAAAAACTACATATTATATTTTGGAATTATAGCAATAGTAGATTTATAATAAGATTCATTAGTAGTCATATAATTATTAAAATTATTTTCATATGCTTCTTTTAATGTCTCATTTGTAACATTATACACTGCTTCTACTTTTGCTGATACATTAATTAAATAAACTAATTTATTAGAATTTAGTTTATTATCTAATTCTACGTTTATACCATTTTCATCTTTAACTAATTCTAAATTATTATTTAATACTGCCTGTTTCCAAAGATTAAACTAATTTTTATCTTCAGTAAGATCATTAATAATATAGTCTGAATCATCCTGTTTTATTTTTCTTTGATATAATTCAGAGCATAAATCAATAGCATTAACTCCTTTATTTAAATATAAACAATATTCTTTATCTTCGTCTTGATGTATATCAAATAGTGTATCATTTCTAAAATTATCTCTTTCTAACTAATAAGTAATTTTACAATTATTTGGTAAATTTCTATTTGCTATGCTTAATTTACCTATTTTCTATTTTTCTTTTAAATCGTTATTAAATACATTTTCATCTAAAACAATTCCATCAGCAAAATCACTAGATTGTTTACTTATTCCTAATTTAGCAATCCATTTAGATGTGTTTCTATCAAATGTAAATAATTGATTATATATATTTTCAGAATAACTTGGAATCCAACTATAGAAAGTTACCCATTTAGATGTAAGTTCATTATAACATAAATTCC
>CALEJY010000022.1 GCA_937898445.1 uncultured Candidatus Melainabacteria bacterium
GTCATATCGCCATAATCAACTTCAGCCATTTTCACTGCCTGATTGATTGTAGTATAAAATTTCGCCAATCTTGTTTCCGCAACCTGTTTTCTATGGTTTGCCATAAGCGTAGGAATAGTAAGAGCAGCCACAACTCCAATAATGCCGAGAGTGATTAAAACTTCCGCCAATGTAAAGGCTGTTTTACGAGAATTGTTCCAATGGGCTACGTGCATAGTACCTTCTGCAAGAGTAACTGCATAAAACTTTAATTTCATTATATCTCCTTTGTTATATAATAATAATTATAATTAGTTTATTAAATTATAATTATTTGAGCAAAGTTTGTCAAGTATTTATAATTAACAAATGAATAAACAAGAATTCCAAGAAAAATATGGCATGGAACTTAAAATTGCCAGAGTTAGAAAAAAATTAACTCAAGAACAACTCGCAGAAAAAATAGACAGTTCTTCTGTTTACATTGGGTACGTTGAAAGAGGATTGCAATGCCCCACAATTTACCAGTTTTTAAAAATTGCAAATGCTCTTAATATTGATATTAAAGATTTTTTCAAAGATTTTAACAACTAAAAAGCACCCCTAAAAGGAGTGCTTTTTAAATTTTTTGATTTAATAGCTTATGCCATCAAGTCTTTTACTTCTGCTGCAAAGTTTTTAGGATCTAATTTAATACCAGGTCCCATTGTTGTTGATAGGTAAACTGATTTTACAAATGTACCTTTTGCAGAAGCAGGTTTTGCTCTCAAAATTGCATCAGCCAAAGTTGCATAGTTTTTCAACAAGTCTTCTTCGCTAAATTCAATTTTACCAACCGGGCAGTGAATCATGCCTTGTTTGTCAGCTCTGTATTCAACTTTACCAGCTTTAGCATCTTTAACTGCTTTTGCTACGTCCATTGTAACAGTACCAGTTTTAGGGTTTGGCATCAAGCCTTTTGGACCTAACACTCTACCTAATTTACCTAACATACCCATACAGTCAGGAGTTGCAATCAATGTATCGAAATCAAACCAACCGCCAGAAATCTTTTCAATGATTTCTTCAGCACCTGCAAAATCAGCCCCAGCTTCAGTTGCTTCAGTTGCTTTAGGTCCTTT
Organism: uncultured Candidatus Melainabacteria bacterium; assembly: GCA_937898445.1. Classification (GTDB taxonomy): domain Bacteria; phylum Cyanobacteriota; class Vampirovibrionia; order Gastranaerophilales; family Gastranaerophilaceae; genus Stercorousia. The sequence continues at coordinate 1,101 of CALEJY010000022.1, forward strand.
TGCAATAACACAAACTTTAACAGTTTTACCCAAACCAGCAGGTAATACAACTGTTGATCTGATTTGTTGGTCAGCTTGACGAACATCGATACCTAATCTCATGTGGCATTCAACTGTTTCGTTAAATTTAGAAACTTCTTTAGAAATTTCTTTCAATTTCTTGATTGTATCTACTGCAGTAGCCGGTTGAACAAAGCCTTCCAACATTTCCTGCATTTTCTTTTGTTTTTTAGTTAATTTACTCATTTTTTAAATTTTCCTTTCGTGGTATTAGCGGAACATCTAGGGGCTACCCCCTCTTTCGATTTTGTAAACTCACCTCAGCTCGTTAACAAAATCTCCTCTCTCCCAAAAGAGTGAGTTTTTTAGTTCCTTCCATCTAACCTTCTTTTACTGTAACACCCATAGCTCTGCAAGAACCTTTAATCATCTTAACAGCAGATTCCATAGTTGTTGCATTCAAGTCGTTCATTTTTATTTTAGCAATTTCTTCAAGCTGAGCTTCTGTAATTTCACCAACTTTGTCTTTGTTAGGAACAGCTGAACCTTTTGGAAGGTTTAAAGCTTTCTTAATAAGAACAGGAGCTGGAGGTGATTTGATTACGAATGAGAAACTTCTATCTTCGTAAACATCAATAATTACCGGAATAATATAACCAGCTTGAGATTCTGTTTTAGCGTTAAATTGCTTACAGAAATCCATGATGTTAACACCATGTTGACCTAATGCTGGACCAACCGGTGGTGACGGATTTGCTTTACCAGCTTCGATTTGAAGCTTAATTTTTCCTACTACTTTTTTAGCCATTTTTTTCTCCTTTTGTGGTACTAACGGTTTTTACCGACTATAGTAAAAAATCCTTCCACATGTTTTGTACATATTTGTGAATAGCGAAGTGGTGAGTTGTGAGTAGTTCTTTACTTTTTATTATTGAACCATTCCCTATTCACAGTTCTCTACTCACTATAATTTATTAATTTGTTTATATTCAAGTTCAACCGGAGTTTCACGACCAAAGATTGAAACATTTGCACGAAGTTTTGATTTATCCGGATAAACTTCAATAATATCAGCAACAAAGTCTGCGAATGGTCCAGATGTAATTCTAACTTTGTCACCGGCTTTAACGTCAAGTTCAATTTTTTGTTGAGTTGAAGTTGAACGGTTAATAATCTTTTTGATTTCGCTATCTCTAGCCGGAATAGGTTTTTTAGCAGAACCTACGAATTTTGTAACACCAGAAGTGTGTCTTACAACATACCAGCTATCTTCATCCATAATCATTTCTACAAGAACATATCCAGGGAAGATTTTTTCTTCACGTTCCTGTTTTTTGCCACCCTTCATTTGAGTAACTGTTTTTTGAGGAACTTCAATTCTGAAGATTTTGTCACCCATGTTCATATATTCAATACGTTTTTCAAGGTTTACTTTTACCTTGTTTTCATATCCTGAATATGTATGAACAATGTACCAGCGTTTTTGCTTTTTCTTAGCTTCTTTAGCAGCGTTTTCAGCTTCTTGTTCTACTGCTTCTTGAGCTTTATCTTCATCTAATTGTTCTTTCATAGATTTTTCTTTTTCAGTCATAAGCCACCTTTTATTCTTTTACCGAATTATTTTATTAATCCAAGCAAACCTTTAAAAATTATATCCATCAAATAGACAGCAACAGTAAACACAAAAACAATAGCGATAACAAAAACTGTTTCCGCTACAACTTGTCGTCTTTCCGGCCATGTAATTTTACCCCACTCAGTTCTAACACCTCTGAAATATGTTTTAACTGAATTAGCTGATTTTTCAAGCCATGTCGGCATTTGATTTTCTGCACCTATCATAAATCTGATTCCTTATGTTTTATAAAATCGCGCCCTGAAGGACTCGAACCCTCGACATCCGGTTTTGGAGACCGACGTTCTACCAACTGAACTAAGGACGCTCAGTAAGTGAAAAGTGAGACGTGAATAGTGAAAAGACCGTTTCATTCGCTCCGCTCAAAGTAATACAATGTGCATAGCACTTATATCGACTTTTCACTTCTCACCTTTCACGTTTCACTTATTTAGTTTCTTTGTGAGTTGTATGTTTTTTGCAAGTTGGGCAATATTTATTCAACTCAAGTCTTTCTTTAATGTTTTTTTTGTTTTTAGTAGTTGTGTAGTTTCTTTCTTTGCAATCTTCGCATGCTAGAACTACCATTCTGTCATTTTTTCCTTTGATACCCATAGTTTTTATTCCTTTATTGTTATTAATTAACTTGTTAGTTTGCGCCCTTTAAAAAAGAATGTGATGAACTCACATTCTAATCAAATCGGCTTATGTTATTATGATAAACCAAACAAAATAAATTGCAAATACATTGTTAACAAACTATAAGCAAAATCAGCCGACTTTACTAGCCGACTGATTTAGTTTAAATATTTTCAACAATCTATTTGATTACAAAATCAGATGTTTGTTGCGGTCTTTCTGTAGAGTAAGAAGTTGGAATATCATACTGTCCATAAGAATCAGCTCTTAACTGTTCCATATATACTTGACCGTTTTTAACAATCTGTTGTTGTTGTGTCAAATTCTTTTCTAGGTTAGTCAAAACTTGTTCTGCATAAAGTTCTGCACCTTCTTTTGTTTTCAAAGCATCTTCAGTTGCTTGCGCACGAATACCTTCTGCTTCTTCCATTGCTTTACGCTTGATTTCTTCACATTCTTGTTGAACTTGAGTTCTAATTCTAACCCCTTCACGTTCCAATGCTTTAATGAAATCAGCTTCTGACAATTTTCTATCAGCTTCTGCTTGAGCATCAGCGATAATTTTTTCAGCTTTTTGTTGCGCTTCAATTTGAAGTTCTTCTCTACGTCTTAAAAATGCTCTTGCCTCTTGAACTTCTACCGGCAAAGACGCATAAATTCTATCAATTAATGCTTCAATCTCTTTTGTTTTTACAACAGTATATTTTCTTGGAATAATAGGAAAACCTTCTTCCAAAGCGATTTCTAGCATTTTTAATAAATCATATACACCATTCTGTTGTTGCATGACACATATACCTTTCTTACTCTAATAACATTCTACATAAGCGTATATTAATTGTCAAATAGTTTATTATTCAGAAAGCTACATAAATTAACATTTTATATACAACATAGATAATTCTATTTTTTAGACTTCAAATATTCATTAACAGGTTCCGGAACAAACTTTGAAACATCGCCATTATTAAGATAAATTTCCTTAATTGTACTTGATGAAATAAAGTTATATTTCGGTTTTGTAGTCAAAAATACAGTTTTAATCTCACTTGCCAATGCGCTATTCGCTTGAGATAATTGCATTTCATATTCAAAATCAGAAACGGCACGCAACCCCCTAATCAAAACTGTAGCACCTTTTTC
>CALEJY010000023.1 GCA_937898445.1 uncultured Candidatus Melainabacteria bacterium
TCTTATTCAATTCTGGTGCAGTTGATAGCATTATTAAAGTATTGGATGAAGTTGGTATCGATCATGAAGTATTCTTCGACGTAAAACCGGATCCAACATTGTCAACAATCAGACAAGCTATGGAAATTATGAAACCATTTGAACCTGATGTAATCATCTCATTGGGTGGCGGCTCTCCAATGGATGCTGCTAAAATTATGTGGTTATTATATGAACAACCTGATACAGTATTTGAAGATGTTGCAATGAGATTCTTAGATATCAGAAAAAGAATTTGTAAAATCCCTGAACTTGGTAAGAAAGCAACAATGGTTGCAATCCCTACAACATCAGGTACAGGTTCTGAAGTTACACCTTTCGCAATCATTACTGATGACGAAACTCAAGTTAAATACGCAATCGCTGATTACGCTTTAACTCCAAATATGTCAATCATCGACCCTAACTTTGTTGATGGTATGCCAAAAGGCTTGACAGCAGCATCTGGTATCGACGCATTAGTTCACGCAACTGAAGCTTATGTATCTTGTATGGCTACAAACTTTACAAATTCAAACGCTTTGGAAGCTGCTAAATTAATCTTCAGATACTTGGAAAGATCATACAAAGAAGGTGCTAACGATCCTATCGCAAGAGAAAAAATGCATTATGCAGCAACAATTGCAGGTATGGCATTCGCTAACTCATTCTTAGGTTTGTGCCACTCAATGGCTCACAAACTAGGTGCTATGTTCCACGTACCACACGGTGTAGCTAACGCATTGTTGTTCAGACAAATCATCAAATACAACGCAGTTGATTGTCCTAAAAAACAAGCAATCTTCCCTCAATACAAGTTCCCTAACGCTAAGGCTAAATATGGTCAAATCGCTGACGAACTTGGTTTGGGCGGTAAAACTGATGATGAAAAAGTTGAATTATACATCAAAGCTATTGAAGACTTGATGAAGAAAATCAACTTGCCATTCTCTATTAAAGAATTTGGTGTATCAGAAGAAGACTTCAACGCTAAATTGGATGAAATGGTTGAACTTGCATTTGACGACCAATGTACAGGTGCAAACCCTGCATATCCATTGATGGAAGATATTAAAGCAATTTATATCGACGCATTCAACGGTGTTGTTAGAGATTACTACCCTAGCAAATAGGAGCGTAGCCGCTGTAAAATTAGAAGAACCGTCAGAAATGGCGGTTCTTTTAGTATATAGTCCATTTCCTATTTATTTGATTTTTCCTTACAAGAATGTTTCCCATCCCAACTCAAATCATCGCAATGCAAATAATCTTGGTTTTCGTTATACAAAACCCAAGCAGTGCATGCATACATTGCATTATTAGAATAACCACTATATGGAGAATTAATTGATTTGTTACAAGCTCGTTCAAATTTTAAAGTTGATGTTGGTACCCCAAAAGGAACTATTTTATTTTTATCTAAAAAAAATGAAAATTGATCATATCCATTACTATTAGGCCTTTTTTGTCCATTCAAATCAACGATTATTTGCCCACAAGTTTCTCCACTACCAGAATAGCCTGCACTGCAGCTTGGGGACCAATGGCTAAATCCAACAATAGTTCCATCACTCAAAATTATACCTTGCATATCTCTTGATGTTCCAATTGAGTTTAATGAATTGTATTTCCCACCATTATCTCGGATCCCGCATACTTTACTTGCCTGGCTTCCCGTCATAGTAGTGCAGTCTTGTGCCAATTTAAGATGCTTTTTAAAATTGTTAGCCATAATTAAATGAGAATTTTCCTCAGACAGCCCACCCATTCCCCATTCATCAGGAGTTCCATTTTCTTGAACCGCAGAAACAAAGGCTTGAGATAATGCAGAATACACTTTTTTTAATTGCGAAACTCGTTGTTTTTCTTGATAATTTGTAATCAATGATGGCATTGTCATCGCAGCAACTACTCCGATTATTCCTAGTGTTATTAAAACCTCTGCTAATGTAAATGCGGTAAATTTAAGTGAAAAGTGAGAAGTGAAACGTGAAAAGACCTTATCGAAAAAGGTGTTTTGGTTTATATCACCAACACTTTCTTCTTTCCCCTCGCCCCTTGTGGGAGAGGGCAGGGTGAGGGGTTCAATATCAACATTGATAGACCCTGAAAAACTTTTTAGATAATCAGTACAAATACCACTAACATTGCCACAAGTGGCTACGTGCGTAGCACCTTCTGCTAAGGTGAAAAATCTTTTATTCATAATACCTCCTATATAAATTATAGGTTAGTTTTTGGGTTATTATTACTGGTAAAAGTCCAGTAATAATACGTCATTATATCCAGTAATATTGTCAAATGGATGAAAAAGATTTTTATGAATTATTGGGAAAGCGAATTAAATTTTTGAGAGAAAACGCCCGTTTGACGCAAGAAAAATTAGCAGAAAAAGCCGGAATTAGTTTGGATTATTTGGGCAAAATAGAAGTCAGTATAAACAAACCGGGAATAAAAACTATTTTAAAACTCGCAAACGCTTTAGAACTCCCCATCAAAGAATTATTTGAGTTTTAATTTCATACCTTGACTTTTTGTTATGTCTTTTTTATTATAGAGTAACGAGGTGGCGACATGGCCAAGTGGTAAGGCAGGAGCCTGCAAAGCTCTTATCCCCCAGTTCGAATCTGGGTGTCGCCTTTTTTTATTGCTTATTTTTTGACTAGGGGAATAAAAAAATTTCCTCCCTTTTGAGACTGAGCCGAACAAAAGGTGACTAAATGTCACGTTTTGTGAGATGTGATGAAAGGTGGATGCTACCCCGTAGGGAAACATTATTCTCTTGACATAAATCATATATACTGCTAAAATTTCACTATGATTAAGAAATGTTGGTTATTTATTTTGGTAGCTTTGTTTTTGGGAGTTTCTCAAGCAAATGCTATAACTGTAAAATTTAACGGTTTTATCGCAGATGAAGCGGATTTGTTATCACCTCAAGTTGAAAACGATTTGAATATGACATTATGGGATTTGCAGAAAAAATCCGGTGCAGATTTAGTCGTTGTAACCCTACCATCACTAAATGGAAGAAGTGTAGAAGATGTTGCAATAGATATCGGTCGTTCTTACAAACTCGGCGCTAAAGGCAAAAACAACGGAGTTGTATTTTTGACCGCACCAACAGAGCGCAGAATGAGAATTGAACTCGGCACCGGACTTGAAAACCAAATTCCTATGTCGACACTTGAAAATATCCGTGATACTGACATCCTTCCATATTACAAAAAATTGGATTATGAAAACGGAATACGTCGTGGAACATATATTTTAGCTCAAACAGTTGCAAATGCCGAAAATGTAACAATTAGGCAGCAGGGGGCTTGCCCACCAAAATCAGGTTCAAGTCGTAGAGATGAATATCCTTGGTGGGTTTGGCCAATAGCCATTATTATGAGTATTTTCTCACCAAGAAGAAGATTTAATTCCGGTAGCTTTGGCGGTTTCGGCGGTGGCGGCGGATTTGGTGGCTGCGGTTGTTCCGGCAGTTGGTAAAAAAATAAATTTTTAGAAAAGGGAATGAATATGAAAAATTTAGATAAATTAATTGAAAGTTTAAAAGAAAAATTAGGCGACAATTTGGCTTCAGTAATTGCGTTTGGCTCTCAAGCGAATGTTGAAGATGCAAAAAACAATATTAACCTAATGATTGTTACTAATACCTTGAACGCAGAAGATTTATATTCAATTTCAGCTCCAATAAAAAAATGGGTTAAGGCAAAAAATCCAATCCCTGTTGTTATGAACAAAGACGAATGGTATTCATCTTTTGACGTTTATTCAATTGAATACGCCGATATTAGAGAAAATCACAGAATTGTTTATGGCGAAAATCTGATCCCTTCAATATATGTAAACAAGCACTTTTTACGTTTGCAATGCGAAGCTGAAACAAAGAGTTTGTTATTAAAATACAAAAATTGTTTCTTAATGAACATAAAATCTGACCGAGAAATGAAAAAAGTTTTGTCAAACGTAATCAAAACTTTGCTAGTTATTTTCCGTTCAATTTTAAGATTGCACGATTGCGCAGTTCCATATAGAGCGGTTGATATCATTGAATTTGCGTCTAATTATATAAATTTCAACAAAATTGTAATGTTGAAATTGGCTAGAGTTAAATACGAAAACGACGATTACACAAAACAAGAGTTGTTGTATATCGAAGCAGAACTAGTAAAAGATATTCAACATATCCTAAAACAAGTTGATGCTATGCGTTTTTAGAAAATTTATGTTATAATTTTGAAACGGGCGATTGGCACAGTTGGTAGCGCGCCACATTGACGTTGTGGAGGTCATGTGTTCGAGTCACATATCGCCCACCATATCAAAGAATATGGGTAAATACGAAAGAAAAAGGAATAAAATCATGCAACACGCAGTTATTACAGAATTAGAAACAAGTTTGGCATTTGATGCGGAAATTGACAATCCGCCATCAATCAGAGAAAATTTTACAACCGTATTT
>CALEJY010000024.1 GCA_937898445.1 uncultured Candidatus Melainabacteria bacterium
CATCACATTGTACAAATCTATTAGGTGCTTTTACACCGTTAACGTCAATGATACCAGTACAACGTTTTGCAGTAGCTCCATCTGCTTGAGTACAATTTGTTGCATCTTCGGGATTGAAAGAAAACATAATGCCATCATTAAAAAATAATGTTGTGTTATTAGCACCAAGTTCGGTAGCTGAACAAGTGCCTCTTGAGCTTTGTAATTTTCCTGCTCCACAACCTATTTTATATACAGCTGTTCCTTTGGCATCTTTTATAGCATTAGATGCTTCGCTACAACCAGTTTTACATGCTTTTCTAACAACATTCATTCGTTTTTCTAGCATGTCGTCACTAATTTTATAACTAGCATTATCAGCATCAGCAAAGTTCCATTCATCCAAAGCAACGTTCAAAGTTACTGCTTGTGACAAAGCTGATAGTGCTTTTTTGTAAGCAGTTTTGTATTGCGCACCTTGTGTTTGGTTCATCAAAGTAGGCATTGTCATAGCTGCTACAACACCGATGATACCTAAAGTAATCAAAACCTCTGCCAATGTAAACCCAAGCTTACATGAATTGTTGCAGTGAGCTACGTGCGTAGCACCTTCTGCTAACGTGAAGCCCATACTCTTGTTTGATAATCTCATAATCATTTCCACCTTTCTTGTTTATATACATGTCTATTATACGATATCAATATCAATTTATCAATATTATTGATATAAATATCATTATATCGACCTAAAATTGTCTATATATTTTAATTAAGGTATATGATGAAATTAGATAAAGAAATTATTGGCAAAAAAATCAGACAAATACGCATAGAAAGAGGGTTTTCGCAAGAAAAATTGTCAGAGAAAATCGACATTTCTCCACGTCACATGTGTACTATTGAGAACGGAAATTCCATTCCATCATTAGAAACATTTGTTAAGATTGCTGAAATTTTTGATATAGATATCAATGATTTTTTCAACTTAACCCCAGCCAATAACGACACTCTCCGAACAGAGATATATGAATTGGTTCAAACATCCTCTGTGCCGGAACTTCATCTTATTAAAGATTTAATTTTAGCAGTCAGAAAAAATGTGCTACATACATAGCCCATTGTGTCAATATCTGAGTTAGATGTCTAGATGCCAAGACGCATAGAGGCAAAGTCTGTTACGTTCCTTCCCTAGAGGGAAGGTCGGGATGGGTGCTATCCCGTGAGGGTTGACGTTTATATTAAAATCAGCACCCACCTAACCTCCCTTGTTAGGGAGGAAATTTTATTTTATTCAAAATTGTTACAATTTCTTATCAAACCCCAAATTTTCCCAAAGATTTTTCAAATCTCTGTCGATATATATTAAAAAGGAAAAATTATGGAGATTAGTAACAACACATTTTCTGCGGCAATCAGAAAATATGAAAATGAAATAAAGACAGAGGAAACTGAAGAAATTCAGGATGAAACTCCTGCTGTCGTTAAAGAATTTGCAGAACAACAAGTTGCTCAATCTCAAGCTGTGTCAAATTCTTCAAGTGATTGCTTTGTAAGAGCTGATGGCGAAATTTCGACGATTACTAACATTAATTTGCTCTCAGTTGACGATGTGGAAAACGTTGATGCAACAAAGGAAGACATCGGGGGGGGGGCAATCGCCGTGCTTAAATTAAGCACTTATAGTACGGCAGAATTAGATTATATCAAGCAATTAATATATAATTCGCACCACTCATTTATTGCAAACTTTATGGATGCGGATTCGTTTTTCGATTACGTAAACACTAAGAAAAATTCAAATATAACCAAAAACACCGGTATAACACGTTCTCAATTAATTGAGTTAACTCAAAATGACGATTGGGAAGATAGTCATAAAGACTTTTTCGGCTCATTAAACCGTTCATTTTACAGTTTAGACAAGGACAATAACGGTACTCTTTCTTATAACGAAGTTAAAGACTTTTTAAACACATATTTGAAAAAAGACGGCTATTCAAATTTTAATCAACAGGTCCAAGCGTATTCTGACGAAATCCAAAAGAAATTTGATAATGCATCTAACAGTCCAAAGGATAAGATCCAATTGATTATAGATTATACAAGAGATTATCTAAAAGCGGCAGGATTGGATAATCAGTTGACCGCATTGAATAGATTGTTGAGCGAAGAAGATAAGTTTACTGATGCAAACCACCATATTGGTAATATTTCATTCCGAGATTTGAATACTGATAGAGATGAAGACGATACTATTAGGACAATGGGCGGATATACCTCAATGGGCTTTTCGTTTGAATATACAAACAATAATTCTAATAAAAAGCCAACAGGAACATCAAGTTCATTCACGCAAGATGTATCAATTTTTGCAACAGAAGAAGATACTCAAACCGATGACTGCGGTTTATCTTTTGATATTTCTTTACTTGAGGCTGGGCAGCCTTGGGAATATCTTGTTTCAGTACTGGTACATGAGCTTACACATGCTACGGTTGCGCAATATACAACCTTAATAGATGCTGATAATGGCATAATGACTATTACAGAAAGTAATTTGTCTGCACTTCAAAGAATGGGTGTGTTTAGCAGTGAAGAATATGAAACAGTAAAAGCTCATTTAAAAGATATTAATGCTCAATATGGCAAATATATGTTAAATGGAAATGAGTGGCTTGGCGGTCAGAATATGGTTGTTGAAGGTGATACAATTAAAAATTGCTACGAAATTCCTGAAGACGATGCACAATTTTTGAGTGATTTGTTATATAAAATAGATGCCGCAAGAGGTGAATACATGGCATATCAAGCTGATGGCGATTATCTTGATAGTGTTGGTGGCGATATATTTTCAAAAGGTGTAAGCGAAACTACTGTTGATGGTGATAAAGAACAAGATGCTATTATTAAATGGATAAATGAAAGTGGCTACAACGATGGAGGGTATCAACCATTGCCTGACTGGAAATGGTGGAGTTACGCATAAATTCATTTTTTATGTTAAAATATTTCTATGAGTTTTCAAGAGAAATATTTGTCGATTTTAGATATTGTTCAGCCTGAAATAGAACAGATTAAAGAAAAAATGCTTGAGGGGATTGAGGTTCAAGAACCTTTGAAAACAAAACTTTTTGATGTTTTGAATGCACCTTCCAAACATATTCGTTCTGTTGTTTCTATTTTGTATTTAAAAGCGTTGGGAATAGATATTGATGAAAGACAAATCATTTTCCAATCGGCGATTGAACTGGTGCATAACGCTTCTTTAATCCACGATGATGTGATTGACGAATGCAATAAAAGACGTTCCGTAAAAACTATAAACGCTGAATTTGGCAATAAATTGGCGGTGATTGTCGGAGATTATTTGTTGTCTGTTGCACTGAAAAAAATTAGAAAACTTAATTCTCCTGAAACTATTGATATGTTTGCGCAAACGCTTGATGATATGTGTCAGGGTGAAGTTATTCAGGATTTTAATAAATATGAAATTACGACGATAGAAGAATATATTAAAAAGACCGAATTGAAAACGGCGAAACTATTCGAAACAGCGGTTTGTGGTGGAATTGAGCTAGTAGCCCCCCACCTCGAAAATTTAAACTCATACCCTCGCCACTTGGGGAGAGGGCAGGGAGAGGGGCTAAAAATTAACACTTCTGATTTCGCCCGTAATTTCGGTATTGCTTTTCAAATTAGGGATGATTTAATTAATATAAAAACTTCCCAAAGCGATATTAAAGATGGAATTTATACTGCGCCGGTGATTTTTGCCGGTTCTATAGAAGATTTTTCGAGCGGTATTGAAAAAACACAGATTTTGTTGAATAATTACGTAGATAGTGCGCAAAAACAGATTGATTTGTTGAAAGAGAGTGAGTACAAATCTGCGCTTACAAGGCTTTTAGGACTTATTAGAGATGAATAAAATTAAAGAATATGCACAAAAAATTAAAGAAAATTACCTAAAAATCAACCCAAACGTTAGAGAAATCATTGAAACGGTTGTTTTTGTAGTTGTAATGGTAATTATAATAAGGTTTTTTGTTGGAGAAATCCGTTGGATACCGTCAGCATCAATGCGCCCGACTTTAATTGAGGGTGATAGAATTGTCGTAGAACGTTTTTCAAGATTTTATTCAAAACCGAAACGTGGCGATATAATGGTGTTTTATCCGCCATTTGAAAAACTTCCGAATACTCCGTTGAGAGTTTTTTCACGATTGACGGGCTTTTTCTGCAAAGATGTTGCCTATATTAAAAGAGTAATCGGCACTCCGGGTGATAAATTTGAGATTAAGACAGATGAGAACGGTAAAAGTACGGTTTATATCAACGATAAACCTTTGACAGAGCCATATATAGCCACAGAATACTATGATAAACCTTGCACAGACGACATGATTTGCGGTCCTGTTGTAATTCCTGAACATAAATATTTGATGATGGGTGACAACAGAGGAAATTCGTTTGACGGCAGATGGTGGGGCTTTTTGCCGGAAGACAGATTTATTGGAAAAGCAGTAGTTCTTTTCTGGCCGTTGAATAGAATTAAGTTGTTAGGTAAATAGATATTCAAATAGAGCTGATTTTAGTGAAAAGTGAGAAGTGAAACGTGAAAAGACCTTATCGGTAAAGTTACTACCCTCTCTCTTTGTGTGAGGGTTGAATTTCTTAGTGAGTTGTAACGAACTTAGAAATTCGGGAGAGGGTTCTTGCTTTGCAATATTTACATCAACATGTGGTAATATTTCATATAATCAGCCATGATTTGAGAGCTTGTAGCGTTTGCAACTGTAGCTTTCATTTCTTGATTTCGGTCAGTTTCGGTTGTTTTTTGAACCTTTTCAGTTTCCTTATTATCAGGTGTGTTTTGCTGAATTTTTTCTTGCTCCTGAATCTGTGAAGCGTATTCTGCGACGGCAGCTTTGATTTCTTCTCGTAAAGCTTTGTCGCCAGAATATGAGCCTGTTGACTGAATTCCATTTTCTTGAAATTCACCTAAAATTTCTGACCATTCGTTATAATTTGTTATGGAAGAACCTTGCGCTTGAGCTGCTGCCTGCGCTTTTTTTAGTTCGTCTTCTGATTGAATACCGTCAACTTTTATTGCCATAATAAAACCCTCCGATTTGTCGTTGCGAGCAAGGTTTAGGGTTGCATCGCAATCTCATTCAAGAGAATGTGATTGTTTGAAATTAATCTCTCTAAATATATTAAGTATATTATTCCCGCCGGATTTCAGAAAATATAAAAGTTGTAATATTTGTTAATAATTAAAATTTAAAGTCTAAAAGTTGAGAAATAGTCATTCCTAAAGCATTTGAAATTTGTAACAAATTTGTATAACGAATATCTGCATTTCCACGTTCAATTTCGCTAATTGTTCTGCGTGAAACCATTGATTTTTCTTCTAAATCTTCTTGGCTTAAGCCTTTGCGTAAACGTTCGTATCTTATTTTTTGCCCCAATTGAAGTAATCGTTCATCTTTCATATGTAAATCCTATAATATTGACAAAGATTTAAAAATGTTAAATAATGTATTTATAGACATTATAATGTTCAAAAAGGAGTTAAAATTCATGAAAAAAGGTTTTACGCTTGCTGAAGTTCTAATTACTCTCGGAATAATTGGTGTAGTTGCGGCTATGACCATGCCGAGCTTAATCCAAAATCATAAAGAAAAAGAAACTGTTGTTAAATTAAAAAAAATTAATTCTACATTGCAAAATGCTTATAATCTCATGAGGCAAGAAGAATTTGGTGGTACCATTACTTCCATGCAGGATTTTGGTACTAATAATGAATTTGTAGATACTTTTACTAAATATTTGAAAGTTCAAAAGGTGTGTCATGTTGGAGAGGTTGCAGATTGCTTTGATACAAAAACTTCTTATAAAACTTTTACAAATGGTATTGCTGAAAGTTTATATACTTCGCAATCAACAGTATTTGTTTTAAATGATGGCACGGTTGTGATTTTGAGTCCCCTTTATATATCTTCAACATATGTGCAATTATTTGTAGATTTGAATGGAAAAAATCCACCAAATGCTTTGGGGAAAGATGTTTTTTCATTTCTTATGAATACACAAAAACTATATCCTCGAGGGAATATTTCACCAGGATTGAGTAGTGATGCTAAATATGATGCAAATTACTATTGTATGAAAAGTGGTTGGAGCTCTCATTCTCATAACGGTTTAGGTTGTACTGCTTGGGTAATTTATATGGAAAATATGGATTACTTAAGAAAATAAGTTCTGTTTAATTAAAAATAAAATAATTAGAAATATTAAGAAAAATTTACAAAATCCTGAAAAGTTACTCTTATCAGGATTTTTTGAGATACAAGTGTTTATTGATAGTGTGGCGTTTTTAGAAAAACAATCATTGATTTCTATACATCAAATGCCCCAAAAACATGTCTATGCTGCTTGCAAACTAATATTTAGCAAGTAAGATTATTTATGATGCACAATTGTGCTGTAATGCCGAAATTTGAAAAGGAAATAACTAAATGGCAAAAGACGTAATAGAACTAGAAGGTACTATTTTGGAAGCTATGCCTAACGCAATGTTTAGAGTAAAGCTTGAAAATGACCACGAAATACTTGCTCATATATCAGGAAAAATCAGAAAAAATTTCATCAGAATTTTGCCTGGTGATAAAGTAAAAGTCGAAATGACACCTTACGATTTGAGCAGAGGTAGAATAACTTTTAGACTTAAATAATGTACACAAAACATAAAGGAAAAAACAATGAAAGTAAGATCATCAGTAAAACCAATGTGCGATAAGTGCAAATGTATTAAAAGAAAAGGCAGAATTGCCGTAATTTGCGAAAACCCTAAGCACAAACAAAGACAAGGTTAGTAAGAGGCGTTAAGTTGCTAGGGCAATAGGCGTAAGTCTTTTTATAAAATGATTAAAGCTACTGCTCTTAGTAATTTAATATCACTTAAAACCAGCCGAAGTTACGGGCAAAATCGGTAACTGGTGAGGAAGTATTTAACCCTCATACACAAAAAAATCTAACAACAAGAAAGGAAAATTAAACAATGGCAAGACTATCAGGGGTAGATTTACCTCGTAACAAAAGAATGGAAATCGCGTTAACATATATCTACGGGATTGGACCAACTAGAGCTAAGAAAATTCTTGAAGCTACAAAAATTTCACCGGATTTAAGAACAGACGACTTAACAGATGAAGATATCAAATTGTTAAGAAACGAATTAGCTAACTACCACATCGAAGGTGATTTAAGACGTGAAGTTTCATTACACATCAAACGCCTTCAAGAAATCGGTTCTTACAGAGGAATGAGACACAAACGTAATCTTCCTTGCCGTGGTCAAAGAACAAAAACTAATGGAAGAACTAGACGTGGTAAAAAAGGCTTAGCTATCACTAAGAAGAAAACAGTTTAGTAACACAGTGATAGGTTGAGATGCCAAGATGCTTAGAAGCAAAGAGGCATAGTCTGTTACAGAACATTTACCTATTCACTTATTAACTTGATAAAGAATAAAAAACATAAAGGAAAGTAAAAATGGCAAGACCAGTAAAAACAAAGAAAAAAGAAAAGAAGAACGTATTGCAAGGTGTTGTTCACATTCAATCAACATTCAACAATACAATCGTAACTTCAACTGATACACAAGGTAATGCTATTGCTTGGGCAACAGCAGGTGCTACAGGTTTTAAAGGTGCTAGAAAAGGTACTCCGTTCGCAGCTCAATCAGCTGCTGAATTAGTAGCAAAAAAATCAATTGACCAAGGTATGAAAAAAGTTGAAGT
>CALEJY010000025.1 GCA_937898445.1 uncultured Candidatus Melainabacteria bacterium
TTCGAAAGCTTTCATATCTTTCAATTTGGCTAATTTTGCTTTATCATCAAGAGCCTTAAATGCGTTTAATTCGGAATTGATTTGAGCAGAAGAAAGAGATTTTCTTGAATTTCTCAAGATTGTTTCAGCCTCAGCCTCTTGCAAAATTTTAGCTTTTCCTTCCGCAGTTGTTGCCTTTTCAATCAATGATTTGAATTTTTTAATATCAGCTTCTTTTGCGCCATAACAATCCAAATCTTCAACATATTTTAAAGGACTTACAAATTTTTCGCCATGTTGAGGGTAATCAAAAATCTGCATACCCCACATACCGTTTGCCTGACCTTTAACCATGTCTAATTCAGGTTTTGAAGGAGTGTATGCAAAAGCTCTTGTTACGGCAAATCTATCAATCAAATTCTTTTTCAAGAATGATTTAAAATTCTTAAAACCGTTGTTTATACCTTGTCCAACACTGGATTTTCCAAACTTGCTGCCTTTTACGTAATTTGTTACATCATCACCAAATTGTCCAACTTTATGGTGCAATGTATCTTCGTAATTACCACGAGATTTTTTTGCATAATAATCCATTGCCTGAGTAGTAACCGCCCAAGCCGGAACACCAATTGCTGCAGTATAAAGCATACCTTTAGGGTCATCAGTTGTTTCAGAAACCCTATTCGCAACATAACTGTCTTGAATATTCTGTTTCAACAACTCAGGATTTGCCGCCTGCATAGCCTGTTGTTGTTGAGCATTCTGGCTCTGTGCTTGCGACATTGCTTGAAATTGAGGTATTTGTTGGTTTTTGTAAATGTTATTGTCAAGCATAATTATCCTATTCCCCTATATAATTATAAAAACAAAAACTCCGCAATTATTGCCTTTTTAAAGTGTTTGTAAAGAAATGTAACAAACTAAACCTTTTGTGAAATTCGACAAGTTGTATATACTTTATATATACACAAGCACTTAATAAGAAGAATGAGAGGCAAATAAATGGCAGTAGCAAATCTAAAAAAAATTGATGACAAACTTAAAAACATTTATGAAAATCAAGTTACAGTCAACAATAATCAGCCATTTGAGGATCGTTCAGAATTGCTTTTTGCACAAATGAATTTTATTGCAATGGCAAATAAACAAGCTTTACATTTAATCTAACATTTTAACTCCAATTAATTTTTCCCCTACAAATTTTTACCTGATTTCATCCCGAAATCAGGTTTTTCTTATACTACGTATGCAATCATTTGAAAGAATGTAACATAGCAATCTATTTTATTAATCAATTCTCGTTTTCCCCCTCTCTCGTGGTTGTAATTCACTTCGTTCAAACAACCACACTCTCTCCATAGGAGAGAGGATAATTTTTTTTATTTTCTGCTATAATACACCTATGAAATTATGTATTTTTTCAGGAACTTTCAACCCAATTCATAAAGCTCATTTGAAAATGGCGGAATATGTTTTATCTCATTACGGATTTGACAAAATCATTTTTATTCCTGCATACAAGCCACCACACAAGGATTACGACACAAATATGTGCCAACATCGCTTTAATATGGTTAAACTTGCAATAAAAAATAATCCGCATTTTGAAATTTCTGACATCGAATACAAAAGTGAAGGTAAATCATATTCTTACCTAACCGCCTTAAAATTATACGAACAATACAATATCGACGGGAAAATACATTTTATTATCGGGACTGATGCTTTTGAAAAAATTGAAAGCTGGTATGAAACCGACAAATTCAAAAAAATTGTTGATTTTATTGTGTTTATAAGAGAAAATGAAACTGTAGATTTGGATTATTTGCGTGAAAAAGGTTATAATTTTGAATTTACGCAAATGCCGTTTATCGACATCTCATCAACAGAATTAAGAAATAGAATAACACAAGGTTTGCCCATCAACGACCTTGTCACAAAAGAAGTAGAGGAGTACATTTATAAAAATGGATTATACAAAAATTCTTGAATGGCTTAAAAATAATTTGAATGAAAAAAGATATATTCACACACTCGGAACTGCCGATTGCGCTAAAGAATTAGCCAAACAATTCGGACTTAATCAAGACAAAGCTTATTTAGCCGGACTTTTGCACGATTGCGCAAAATGTTTTCCAAACGAAGAATTGTTAGACATTATTCACAAACATCTTGATGTTGAAGAATGCGAAATGCTTAATTACAAAACATTACACGCTCCTGTTAGTGCTTATATTGCCGAAACGGAATTTAAAATTACAGACAAAGAAATTCTATCTGCAATCAGATGGCACACATTGGGCAGACTTGATATGACTGATTTTGAAAAAATCGTATTTATCGCAGACAAAATTGAGCCAAATACTCGAGATGAAGAATATTCCACAAAAATCCGAGAATTATTAAGTCAAGAAAACGGTTTAAACAAAGCATTATTGAAATGTTACAAAGAAACAATCAAAAGTTTAGTCAAAAGAGATTTGAAATTTGCCTTTTGACAATCGAAATCTACAACAAACTTCAAGATTTGGTTCAAAATTAGCATGTTCATGATAAAATGTTTTCAAAGAGAGGATGTATGATGCAGGTACTGGAGATTAAGAATAATTTAGTTAAGATAGCTTATGATGTAAACGATAACCTTGCTCTTTCAAGTTTTGTTATCATAGAAGATACAAACACTCCTTATGTTGCGCAGGTTGTCAATATTAAGGCAGATAAATTAACCAATTTTGCGATAGTTAAGTTGTTGTTCACATTCAATGAAGAAGGAATTTTGAAAAACTACAACGGCACTATTCCATCTTTAAAATCAACGATTTCAGTACTTCCATCAAAAGAATTGCTTGATATTATTCCGATTGAAAACAACCTTGTAATGGGCGAATTGGCTCAACAAGGCGTTACACTAAATGTAGACAAAACAATTTTAGACAACAATTTGTTAGTTTGCTCGGATAATGTTGAAAACACAAACACACTTTTGAAAAATATTACAAAACAAATTGATGAAAAAGTCGTAATCTTTGATACAGATGGTCTATATGATGCTGAAAACAAAATCACTTTCGGAAAAGATTTCAAACTTCCGCTAAACTACGACACAATCAATTTTATTTACGAAAATGAACTTGATGACGTTGATGCTACAAGCAGAGCCGTTATTCAAGACATTTTTATTGAAGTTCAAGAATATACAAAAAATTTGCCGGAAGGATATCTTCCGTTTGAAACATTTATCAATGTTGTGGATCAACAATATAAAGAAACACAAATTCCGCAACTTGTTTTGTTGAAAAACAAACTTATAAAATACAGGGATTTGAACGCTTTTGCAGAAACATTGAAAGATGTTTTGAGTTTGAGTATTGCAATCGACAAATCAAAAGTTACTGTTATTGACATTTCCGATATGGCTCCAGTATTGCAAAAAGAAATTATGTCTTACACATACGGAGTTATGAAGGGAATTAACGAAACAATTTATTCTTTCGTAAAAGTTGATAATGCAAATTCTAGCAAAAGACTGCTTAAAACATTCTTATCTCGTGACGGAATTTATACAACAATAATTTGTCGCCACGAATACAAATATTTGCCGGAATTGAAAAGTGCAGCCCAAAACTTGATATTGTTCACTCCGCAAACATTACAACACGATTTTGCGGCATACAATACGTTCTTGAACAAACTAAATACAGATGAATTTATCATCTATGGTGCGCATGCTCAAAATATTCCGCTAATCGTTGAGCTTGACGAACTTGAGATTGAAGAACAAGATGACGATAACGAAACAGAAGATGAGAAAGATATTGAAGAAACTCCCAGTTCTGATGTAGTTCCAATGCCTGCACCAGTTCAAACCCCAACACCAACTCAAGATGTAGTTCCTGCACCTAAAGCAGAAACTATTGAACAGGTTGAAGAAGTTGCAGAAATTCAAGAACCTGAAATTCAGGAAGAAGAAACTTTTGAAGCTCCTGAAGTTGAATATCCGGATTTGGACTTTGATAGCGAAAGTCCCAGTAGTGCCGAAGCACCAACTATAGATTTTCCGGAAGCTGAGAGTTTAGATATAACAGAGGAGAAACCGGAAGAAAATTTTACACAAATTGAACTTCCTGAAACATTTGAAGAACCTGAAATAGAGGAAGTTCAACCAAAAGAACCTGTAGAAGATATTCAAGAAAACTTCGACGATGAAATTGCACAAGAACCGATTGAAGAAGAAGTTTTTATGCCGGAAGATGAAATTCCGCAAGTTGAAATTAATGAAGATTTGGCAGAACAAGCTATAATTGAAGATATCAATACACCTGAAACACCTGTAGATTATAGCGTTCAAGAAACAGAAGAACAAGCTCCGATTTATAACATTTTGGATGACAATGAAATAGATTATTCAGATGCAGAACCGGAAGTTTTGCCGCTTGAACCGGAAATCGATTATTCTGTAGAAGATATTGATATCGAAGAAAACTATCAAGAACCGCAGCCTTACGATGAAAACGAGGCAATGATTGAACAGGCGGCAAAAGATGTTGACAGATTGATTTATGAAAAACTTCCTGATGAAGATGTTACGCTAAACGACTTGTCAGACTTGCAATCAGACGAACTAACTGAGGATGATTTAAACTTGATTGGCGATTTAGCATCTGATAACGGAATTACACCTGAACCTGAATATAATGAAGAACAACCGCCTGTTGTACCAATTTACAACGCAGACGATATTGAGCCTCAAGAACAACAATCATTAGAACCGGGTGATAGAGTTTCTTCTCCAAAATATGGTGAAGGTGTTGTTGAAAAAATGATTAAATATGGTAATAAAATGCTTTGCTCTATTGAATTTCCGAACATCGGCAGACGACTTTTAGATCCTGCAATGACAGAAATCAAAAAATTAGATTAATTAAAATCTATCTTAATTTAGAAGCATTTTTCAAATATACAAACTGTGGGACAAAATCTGTTTCACAGTTTAAAACTATCAAAACTCTCAAACACATAGGCAAAGAATTAGGGACATCAAGTTCGTGAAAGCACATCATAGCCACATTTTGCCATCCCATATCAAGACGAGCAAACTTTGCAGGAAAAGCAGCGTTTAAATCGTTTGTTAGAGTAAAAATAACATGCGAAATATTTTCGACTTGAATATCGTTACTCTTAATCATTTCAGTTAAAAGTTCAATTGTCGCCGATTTTATCGCATCAGATGTGTTTTCAGTTACTGTTATTGCGCCTCTAATTCCCTTAGTAGTCATTGTTTAGCGATATGTAAACCATTTGCCCAATCACGAGCAAACATTTCGCCTTTACCTTCCGGTTTAACTTTTACAAGCAAAATACTGTCTTGCCCGCAACCAACTTCAATACCTTCTTTTGTGACACGATTAAATTTTCCACATTCTCCTGAAACACCTTTCAAAACCTTTGTTTCAAGCACTTTTACAACCTTGTCATTGTAAATAAAATACGCTGACGGCATTTTATAAACACCTCTAACCAAGTTATGAATATCTTGCGCTGATTTTGACCAATCAAGCAAAGTTTCTTCTTTAGTTAATTTATTTGCCATACATACACCATCTTCGCACTGTTTTTCAGGTGTAATTGTTTTATCAACCAAACCTATCAATGTTTTTTCAAGCAATTCAGGAGAATCCACGCTAATTTTTTCGAACAAGTCAACACATGTCATATCGTCAGGAATTTCGATTTTTTCTCGCATACAAACATCACCGCAATCCAAGCCCAATTCTGTAATCATTGTACAGATACCTGTTTCTTTATCGCCATTGATAATCGCTCTTTGAATAGGATTTGCTCCTCTATAACGAGGCAACAATGATGCGTGAAGGTTAATTGTTTCATACTTTGGAATATCCAAAACTTCTTGTGACAAAATTTGACCGAAAGCAAAGGTTACAAAGAAATCAGGATTTAGTTTCTTCAATTCTTCCTGAATTTCAGGTTCTTTTCTGATTGATTTTGGCTGAAAAACAGGTAAATTATGTTCAATAGCGAATTGTTTTAAAACAGACATTGACATTTTATGTCCACGCCCTGCGGGTTTGTCTGGTTGTGTAACAACTGCCAAAACATTAATTTTTTCAGAATTATAAAGATATTCCAACGATTTTAGTGCAATTGCAGGAGTTCCAAAGAAAACAACATTTATCATTATTTATCCTCGCTTTCAGGACCTTCAATCAACAAATCAGGATCTACAGGCGGAAGATTATGTTCTGCCAAAACCTTGTCAGCTTCAAAACGATTTACACAATGGTCAATAAACAAAATACCGTCTAGGTGATCGTTTTCGTGTTGAATTGCACGAGCCAAAAGTTCTCCGTTCTTTGCTTCCAAAACAAACGGTCTGCCGTGTTTATCAAGAGCTTTAACCATAACGTTTGCATATCTTTTTACATCTGTATAAGCTTCAGGGAAACTGATACAACCTTCTTGAGCAACAGTTGCGCCTGATTTTTTGATAATTTTAGGGTTGATGAAAACCATCGGATTAAGCGGTTCATCATTTTTTGATACATCAATAACAAACACTCTCAAATTAACACCAATTTGCGGAGCAGCAAGACCTACACCGTTTTTGGCATACATTGTTTCCAACAAATCTTGAACAAGTTCTTGGATTTTTTTAGAAACTTTATGAACCTCTTTAGATGGTTCTCTCAAACTTTTTTCACCGTATTGTAAAACTCTTTTAACAGCCATTATTAAACCTCTTTCCTTAAATAAATCATAACATAAAAATTTATCTCACGTCTAAAAATTTATGTACTTGAGGAATGAGCCTTACTTTTTCGTAATTTTTTAGGAACTTATCAAGAATTTGCGCACAGAAATCAGAAGTTACTGACATCATATTGTCATTACGAGCAAACTCTGTTTGCGTAGTAATCTCATTATCCGCCGATTTTGCGATTGATACGCCCTCACTACGTTCGTTCTCGCAATGACATGTAAGCATTTCGGGCTGTAAAATCAATTCAATTCCATATTTTTTGCCTAATTCACAACATTTAGAAATTTCTTCATCTGTTATTTTGGAATTAAAAACAATTTTGGCAAAAGTTTCAACCCCACGACAAGCTTCAAAAAATTTATCATGGAATTTGTATGAGTTTTTAATCCCTGTCGCACTTTCCAACTTTATATCAGCAGAAACAATATCAACATATTGCTTGATTTCCAAAAACTTGTCAGAAAGTGTCGCATTTGTTTCAAGATAGATTTTTTTGTTAACCAAAGGTAAAAAATCCTTCAAAAAATCAACCGACAACATAGGTTCTCCACCCGTCAAAGAAATAGAATGCACATCCTTGTATTCATTAACTTTTTGCGCTAATTCATTCGGACAAAATTCGGTAAAATCAGAATTTGAAGAAAATTCCGTATCACAATAATTACATTTCAAATTACAATTACAAAATCTTACAAACAATTGTTTATAGCCGACATACGGACCTTCACCCTGAATTGATGCAAATATTTCTTTAATTTTTACCTTATTCATTTAACAAATTCTCTCTTATGTTTTGTGTGGACAATTTTTTAAGCTTTTCGTAAAGCCTAATTTCATCATCCGACAAAGAACAAGGAATTTCAATATGCACATTAACAATCATGTCACCGTTTTTACCATTTTGTTTCAAGCCTTGACCTGCAAGACGGAATTTTTGACCCGAATGAGTTTTTGGAGGAATTTTCAAACTAAAATTGCCATCAAATGCAGGAATTAAAATTTTTCCGCCTAAAAC
>CALEJY010000026.1 GCA_937898445.1 uncultured Candidatus Melainabacteria bacterium
CAGAAGAAGATAAAGAAACAGTAAACAGAGCAAGAAAAATCCAAAAATTCTTGTCACAACCGTTCTTTGTTGCTGAACAGTTCTCTGGTATTCAAGGTAAATACGTAAAACTTGAAGATACAATCAGAGGCTTTAAGGAAATTATTGAAGGTAAACATGACGATTTGCCGGAACAAGCTTTCTATATGGTTGGTACTATTGAAGAAGCTATCGAAAAGGCAAAAACGTTGAAATAGGTGAATAGTGAGTAGTGAATGGTGAATAGTTAAAATCAACTGTTCACTTTTCGCCTCAGCTATATAAAGGAAATGCTATGC
Organism: uncultured Candidatus Melainabacteria bacterium; assembly: GCA_937898445.1. Classification (GTDB taxonomy): domain Bacteria; phylum Cyanobacteriota; class Vampirovibrionia; order Gastranaerophilales; family Gastranaerophilaceae; genus Stercorousia. Next base: position 318 of record CALEJY010000026.1, read on the forward strand.
ACTTAAAAATAATTACACATGAACGAGTTGTATTTGACGAAGATATAGATGAATTGTACACAAAAACTACTGATGGTGAAATTGGTATTTTGAAAAACCACGTGCCTGTTATGGCGGCTTTGGATATTGGTGTAACTAAGGCTATCAAAGCAAATGAACCTATATATTTTACAACAATGGGCGGAGTTTTGCAGTTTAAAGACGATGAAGCACTAATCCTTACAACGACGGCAGAACGTGGAGATGAGATTGATGTTGCCAGAGCAAAAGAGGCTTTAAGTCGAGCAAAAGCAAGACTGGAAGATAGTGAAGCTGAAATTGATGCTAAACGAGCAGAAGCGGCGGTCGCAAGAGCTATGGCAAGACTAAAAGCTACATTAAATACATAAGAAATAAAAACCAGATATTTTAAATATCTGGTTTTATTTTTTACTAGGCAAGGTTAATGCTGCGATAACACCGATTATACCCAGTGTTATCAGAACTTCTGCCAGTGTAAAACCATTTGAATTTGATTTAATAGTCATATTATTCTCCTTAATAATGCTTGATAGTCGATATTATATTATTAATAGTCTAATTTTGCAAGTAAAATTATGCTTATTAATCTATTATTTAATTTAATAAAATCTCTTATGATATTTAAGAGGTTGTTATGAATTTGAAAAATCAGTTGGGAAAAAGAATACAGGATTTGCGTAAGGCGCAAAAATACACGCAAGAAATGCTTGCTGAAAAAATTAATATTGATATTACAAGTCTTAGTAAAATAGAAACGGGGCGCAATTATCCGCAACCTGAAACTTTATGCAAAATTGCGAATGCTCTTGGGGTTGAATTAAATCAATTGTTTTTGTTTGAAGAAAACTTGTCTGCGACTGATTATGTTGAAGCAATTTATAAAAATATTGATTTTATAAAAAATAATGATGAAAAATTGAAGTTGTTATATAAAATATCTTGTTCGCTTATTTAGTAACATGTTTTGTAGAAAAGTAGTAGGTCGGCTTTACAAGCTGACTTTTTAAATTATTTATATTGGTTTTTGTTTATTATATAATAGTTTTATGGAAAAGACACTTTATCAAATATTCAAGACGTTTTTTAAAGTTGGAACTTTGTTGCTCGGCGGTGGGTACGTTATTTTGCCGCTTTTGCAATCTGAACTTGTTGAGAAAAAACATTGGATTGATGATGATGAGTTGTGCGAATATTATGCGCTTAGCCAAAGTGTTCCGGGAATTATTGCAGCTAACACTGCGATTTTTACAGGTTATAGGTTGAGAGGAACATTAGGCGCAATTACTGCGACATTTGGAATTGTTCTTCCGGCTTTTGTTTCAATTATTATTATTGCAAGAATTTTGGAACAAGTTGTAAAAATGCAATTTATTCAAAGTATCTTTTGGGGAGTTGGAGTTGCGGTTTTAATCCTGATTTTTCTTGCAGTAAAAGAAATGTGGAGAAAAAGTGTCGTTGACAAATTTACTTGCTGGATTTTCTTTTTAACATTCATGCTTTCAGGGTGTTTTAAGGCTCCTCCGGCAGCTTTGATTATGTTGGCAATTTTTATTGGTTTATGGTTGCCGGTGCAGAAAAAAATAGAGTTTGGAGATAAGGAAAAATGATGATTACGTATATAAAACTGTTTTTAGAATTTTTCCATATCGGTTTGTTCTCGTTTGGTGGCGGGTACGCAACTTTGCCGTTTTTGTATCATATTGCAGATGTTCAAAAATGGTACACAACAAAGCAATTGGCTGATATGATTGCTGTATCTTCAATTACACCAGGGCCTGTCGGTGTGAATGTTGCGACATTTGCCGGTTTTATGACTGGAGGTGTTTCCGGTGCTTTGATTGCGACGACTTCTGTAATTTTGCCATCATTGATTTTAATCATCATAATTTCGAAATTATTAGAACAATTCAGACATAACAAATATGTGCAATCTGTTATTTATACCTTAAAACCTGCAGGATGTGGGCTTTTGGCAGCTGTTGGCGTTGATATGTTTATAAACAATATTAATGCTTGCGGAATGGTTTTGCTTGTCGGATTGTTTATTGCAAGTATTACTGAAAAAAGAGATCCATTGTTTTATATCGCAGTATCTGCGCTTGTTGGGTTGGTTGCAGGATTTTTTAATTTGACTGGCAATTAAACATTCTGTATTGCAAAGCCTGCATAAGATGTGTTTGCTGAATATTTTCGGAACAATCTAAATCGGCGATAGTTCGAGCAAGTTTTAAAACTCTGTCATATCTTCTGCCGGAAAGTTGATATTTTACGACTGCCATTTTTAGTAATTCTGCTGACGGTTTGTCTATTTGACAATATTTTTTGATAAGTTTTGAAGTTAATTCGGCGTTTGTTAAAATTCCGTCATTTTTGTATCGTTCTGCCTGAATTTTTCTAGCTTTTACAACTCTTTTTCGAATATCTTCGGAAGTTTCGGTTGCCGGTTGAGTGTTCAACAATTCTTCTGAGGTTAATCTCGGAACTTCCACTTGTAAATCAATTCTGTCTAGCAATGGTCCTGAAAGTCTTGATTGATAACGGTTTATCTGGAAATCAGAACAAGTGCATTGTTTTTGTTTGTCGCCTAAATAACCGCAAGGACAAGGGTTCATTGCGCCGAGCAGCATAAATTTTGCAGGATATTTTATTGAGTGTTTTGCTCTTGATATAACAATTTCGCCATCTTCTAGCGGTTGGCGTAAAACTTCAAGGACATTTCTCGGAAACTCAACCATTTCGGCAAGAAACAACACACCTCGAGGTGCAAG
>CALEJY010000027.1 GCA_937898445.1 uncultured Candidatus Melainabacteria bacterium
CACCTGTTGGCGCACAAACTACAACACTTTTACCTTCATTAATAAATTCACAAGCCTCTTTTTGAAAATCATCCAGCTCAAACGGAAATTCGTTCATCTTTACTCCTTTTAAAACTATTCTGTTAATATTATGCCCTAAAATTCAAGATTTGTAAAACATTGTAGCATTTCTATATAAAAAAAGTCCCGCAGAATTATTTTCCTGCGGGCAATAAATGGTTGTATTAAGTTTAAATTTAGATTTTATCAAATCCGGTATATTTTCTAAGAACTTCCGGAATAATAATTGTACCGTCTTCTTGTTGATAGTTTTCAACAATAGCGGCAAACGTTCTGCCAACCGCAAGCCCTGAGCCGTTAATTGTGTGAACAAATTGAGTTTTGCCGGTTTCTTTATCTCTATAACGGATATTTGCACGTCTTGCTTGGTAATCACCATAATTTGAACAACTTGAGATTTCTTTGTAAGTACCGTAAGATGGCATCCAAACTTCCAAATCCCAACATTTGTTTGCTGAAAATCCGATATCACCTGTAGACAAAGCTTCTCTACGATATGGAAGTTCCAACAATTGAAGCATTTTTTCAGCATCTTCTGTCAATTTTTCGTGTTCTTCTTTACTTGTTTGCGGTGTACAAAGTTTTACTAATTCAACTTTATTGAATTGGTGAACTCTAATCAAACCTCTTGTATCACGACCTGCTGAACCTGATTCTCGTCTAAAGCATGGAGTGTAAGCTGTCATGTATTTTGGCAAATCATCTTCTGATAAAATTTCACCTGCATAGATATTAGTTACAGGAACTTCTGCAGTCGGAATTAAGTACAAATCTTCGTTTTCGCATTTGTACATATCTTCTTTGAATTTTGGAAGTTGACCTGTACCTGTCATTGTTGCAGAGTTTGCCATAAATGGAGGCAAAATTTCTTCATAACCTTGTTGATAATCTAGGAAGAAGTTGATAATAGCACGTTCTAGGCGAGAACCTTTTCCTCTATATAGAATAAATCTGCTTTGAGAAAGTTTTACGCCACGTTCAAAATCAACAAGATTTTTTTCTTCGCATAAATCCCAGTGAGCCTTAAATTCAAAATCGAATTTTCTTGGTTCACCCCATTTGTAAACTTCTACATTATCATCTTCTGACAAGCCGATTGGAGTAGTTTCATCAGGAATATTCGGAATATGTAACAAAATATCTCTTTGTTTTTCATCCAATTCAGATTGTTTTTCTTCCAACGCTTTGATATCATCGCCGAGCTTACGAACTTCTTCTTGAATAGAATCAGTATTTTCGCCATTCTTTTTCATCATGCCGATTTTTTGTGAATCATTTTTTCTTTTGGCACGCAATTCATCAGCCTGAGTTTGAATTTTTCTTCTTTCAACATCTATTTCCAAAACTTTATCTACAGAAAGTTCAGGATTTCTTCTTTTTAAAAGTTCATTTACCTTTTCAGGATTCTCTCTAATCATTTTGATATCAAGCATTTATAACCTCTTTTCCTTATTTTAAAATTTATGCCATTATTTTAATTTAAATATAAGTTTTAATCAAGCAAAATCTATACAATTCACAATTATTAAGTTTTGTAGACAAATTTGACACACGTAGTATAATGTTAATATAGGGGATAGTGTTATGATGTTTAAGAAATTAGCACAAAAATTAAGTTTAGAACGAGAGAAACATAATAGCGTTGCAACAAATCCGCTAAGAGTGGATTTTGACGACAAAAGAAGTGTTTTTCTTAACAAGTTAACCAAAACCGCAGTTAATCTTTATGAAAGAAATTGCGATATAAAAAACTTTACCAAACTAGCCCTGTCTGACCCAGAAAATCAATCTCACAACGAGATTATGGATGAATTGTTTTCAAAAGGCGTTGTTGATCCGTCAGATGATGAAAAACTAATGGAATTATCTGACAATTCTCGTTTCCTTAGAGATTTGGGGTTAATTGAATAGCACAACGAAAGGCTGAATATGTCACACCAAAGAGGCAAAACACCTGTTATAATCGGGTTGATTTTGTTTATTATTTCATTTGTTACCCTGTTTTGCAATGAACAAAACTATGTAAACTCTATTAAAAAAGCTAACTTTGCAGAACAAAACGCTATCGAACTTAAATCAAACTATATTTCCCCAGCCAATGATGGGAAACTTATACAATTAACAAATAGTACTTATTCAAACCAAACTCTAACAGACGGAATTTTAACCATTCCAAAAGCAATTGCACTTATCAGAACAACCGAAATGTACCAATGGGAAGAATACACAACCAACAATGATGGCTATCAATACCGAAAAAGTTGGGATAGTTTTTTGATAAATTCTGATAACTTTGAAAAAATCGAACACAAAAACCCTAAAAAATTCAAATATGAGCCTAAAAATATTTATGCCAAAAATATTGGATTTGGCAGATTTTACCTATCAGAATACATCGTAAAAAAAATTAATCCAACAAACAAAATCCAAAACCTCCCATATAATAGCAACTTCAAGACATATAACGGATTTTACTTTACCGGAAAAGATTTTGACAACCCACAAATCGGCGATCAAAAACTATTCTATTCCTACATTCCATCAGGAATAAAGTTATCAATTATTGCCAAACAATCAGGAAATCATCTTGAACCCATGTCATCAAAGTTTGGCGATATTGCAATTGTTAGCAATGGGACTAAAAATCTTTCTGAAATGTTGACAGAATACCGAAATGCAAGTTCTTCCAACACTTGGGGCATAAGAGGAATTGGGTTAATTTTGATGTTTATCGGATTGAATTTGATTATTCAACCGATAGTAAATTTTACGGGAAAAATTCCAATACTTGGTGAAATAACACAATTTGCCGCACTTTTTACAACAATAATAATTTCAATAGCACTAACAGTAATAACAATATCATTAGGATGGCTGACATACCGACCGGAAATTTCAATACCAATCATAATTATCGCCATAATCACAATAATTTTGCAAAAACGCAAAAAGAAAATTGTTATTGAATAGCAGTTGAAAAAACTTGAAATATAGTTTAGATGCCTAGAGGCAATGAGGCATAGAGGCAAAGCCTGTTACGGAAA
>CALEJY010000028.1 GCA_937898445.1 uncultured Candidatus Melainabacteria bacterium
TTTCCGCCCAAAAAGATTATTTCAGGCTTTAATTCTATATTAAATTTTTCTTTTACTCTTTTGTACATCTCAAACATCAATTGCAAAGCTTCAAGAGAAGTTCCATCTCCATCATTTACAATAAAGTTTGCATGATTTTCCCAAACCTTCATTCCGCCGACTTTCAAACCTTTTGCCCCAACTGCATCTAGCAATCTTCCGGCAGAATCACCTGTCGGATTTTTGAATGTGCTGCCACAATTCGGGATAGTCAAATCAGGTTGTTTAGATTTTCTAAACGACAAATTTTCATCCATTTTCAATTGAATTTCTTCTCTTGATTTTGGCGACAATTCAAATTCTGCTTCTAAAACTGAATAATATTTTTTGTGGCAAATCGAAGTTCTGTAGCCAAATTCCAACTCTTTATTTGAAAGTTCAATCAAACCATCTTCTGAGGAATAAATTTTAGCGGATTTTAAAATAGAAGAAATTTCTTGCCCGTGCGCACCGGCATTCATACAAACCTCACCACCGATAGAACCGGGAAATGCTATCATAAATTCCATTCCGCTCAAACCGTTTTCGCAAGCTATTTTTGCTAACTTTGTACCTCTCACACCTGCACCGGCAATAATTTTTGTTCCATCAATTTTTATCTCATTGAGTTTTTTGGTAGAAACAACCGCTCCGTCGTACCCAAAAGATGAAACAATCACGTTCGACAAATTGCCTGCAATAAAGGCTTTTGGCTCTTTTTGCATAATTTGCACAAACTCATCAGCAGTTTCAGGTGTATAAAATCTTGCGATTTTACCACCAATTTTCATTGTTGTTGATTTCTTTATATCAAAATCAGTTTGCAACACCAACTGCCTCACTTCTTGCATTCATCAACTCTTTAGACAAGTTAGTGATTGTCCCTGCACCCAAACCTATAACAACATCATCTTTTTTAAGTTCAGGGTAAAGTTTTTTTGCTACATCAGCAATAGATCCGCTCATATATTCGCAAGGAATTGAAATATGTTCTGACAAATCTTTTGCGAATTTTTCAGAATTTACTCCCTCAATCGGGTCTTCTGATGCAGCATAAACATCAGTAACAATAACCTTATCCACGCCTGAAAAAGCATCTAAAAATTCGTTCCAAAGATTTTTCAATCTTGTGTATCTATGTGGCTGGAACACTGCAATAACGTGTTTTCCGCTCATTCCTTCCGCTGATGACAAAGTCGCTTTTACTTCTGTCGGATGGTGTGCGTAATCGTCAAAAACAGTTACGCCGTCAAATTCTCCAACTTTTTGAAAACGTCTGCCCATACCTGAGAAAGTTGCAAAATGCGGTTTAACAAGACTGATATCAACGCCTGCTTGGTGCAAACTTGCAAGAACCGACAAAGCGTTATAAACATTGTGTTTGCCACGCAAAATAATTTTCAAATCAGTTAAAAATTTACCCTTGTAATAAATATCAAAGGTTGTGCAATCTGCTTTAAATTCAATATTTTTAGCCGTATAATCAGCATCTGACAAACCAAATGTCATAGTTTTGTGAGAATGCAAAGACATTGTAGCCTCGCAATCCTTATTTACAAGAACAACTGAAGTTTCTGCCATATTTGAAATAAATTTTTCAAAAGTTTCTAAAATAGATTTCAAACCATCTTTGTAAAAATCCAAATGATCCGGTTCAAGGTTGTTTACCACGCAAACATTCGGAGCATATTTAACAATTGTACCATCACTTTCGTCTAATTCTGCACAGAAAAATTTTCCATCTTGAGAATGCGCATTGTTACCGACTTCAGGAATAATTCCACCTACAACATAAGACGGTTTCAAACCAGCTTTTTCCAAAACATAAGAAGAAAGTCCGCTAGTTGTAGTTTTTCCGTGAGTTCCTGAATAACCCAAGAAAAATTTACCCCATCTTGAGATTTCTGCCAAAATATCTGAACGATGATAAACTTTCAAGCCCAATTCTCTAGCTCTAATCATTTCGGGGTTAGTTTCTCTAATCGCCGTACTAGCAACAACGATTGCATCAGACGGAACATTTTCTTTTTTCTGACCGATATAAACCTTTGCGCCTAATTTTCTTAATTTATCAATATATTTGCTATCCACAATATCAGAGCCTGACACATCGCATCCGTTTTCCAACAAATACTTAGCAAGCCCGCTCATTCCAACACCGCCAATTGCGATAAAATAGTATTTTTTATTATTCAAAGTTCTATCCCTTATTTATAAATCTACAATTATTATTATAATACATAAATCCTGACAAGTGCTGAATTTTACTATTTGTAAAGAGGAATTTCAAAAGAAATTTGCATAAAAAACGACCTCCTAAAAAGGAGGTCTGATTTTTTATATTTAGTAATTCATTTTCCAACCTTCTTTGATAATTTTGTCAGCACAATAGAGATTTAAACCCTCAGGTTTCTTCTGAGCATCTGTATTGAAGCAATAATTATTCTTTTGAATAGCTGAATTATAGTAACTACTCATTTGATTCATCATAGCATTAGTACAAGATGCTAAATTATCTCCAGCCAATCCTCTACAAGTATGTTGTGCCATTCCTCGTCCCCACTCATCATTTATAGCCTTACTACCAGCCGGATAAACCATGCCATTTTTATACCCTACTGTAAACACAAATATATCTCGACCTAGCTGATTTGGTTTCTTGAAACCATTCACATCAACTAAAATATGATCCATATTCATTTGTCTACCGTCTACAGGACTAAAGAAATTTTCACTATACGGCAACGCATCCTGCGGAACATTTAAACCTAATGAAAAACAATACAATATAGAATCCTGATTTTGCAAACAAGTCATTTCTGTAGTTAAAATTACAGCTCCTGTTTTAAAAAGATGATAATTACCATCTAATTTTCCAGTTTCTTTTTCAGAATAAATCAAAGGCAATACATTATATGGAGAAGTCATATTTAATAATTCTGCATTAGGATAATATTTTTTTAATTCATTAACAAAAGCCATATATTTAGCA
>CALEJY010000029.1 GCA_937898445.1 uncultured Candidatus Melainabacteria bacterium
CATAAATTCCAGTATCAGAGAATTTCAAATTATCTCCGTTTAATTTTGCATTTCCTTTAATTACTGTGTTTTTACCTTTCAACTGATCTACAGAAAGAATTGACACATAATTAGTCGGGTTTGATGTCAAACTAAACGCAATATCTTGTTTTTTCTCATCTCCTGTAACATTTACTGCTAGAGGTAATTTACCCTTTGCAGTAACAAAGCTTCTAAAATCTTTCGGTATCATTGATCGCAAATCAGAACCCAAAAGATTACCTTTTGCATTAATATTAAAGGTTAAATTTTTGGTCATATAATCTGCAATTTTTCCTGTAATATCAATCCTTGAATTATTCAATATTATATATGCACTATTAATAAGAATATCCTTCTCTCCAAAAGATATTTTAGCCAAAGGAGCTGAAATAGTTGCCATTGAATTAATAACCTTAGCTCCAGTAACATTAACCAATCCATCCATTTTTTTGCCGTCAGTTGTCAAGTCAACTTTTGAATTAGCAACTCTTATTGAGGTATTAGATGGAGTATTTTTCAAATTAATATTATCTATACTCAAATTAACTTTCGGAACAATTTTGTCTAACTTCCCTTTTATAGAAGTATTCATAGAAACTGTACCACTGTAAATCTGATTTTCTTTCAACAAAGCCATTTGTCCTGCAGCTAAAAGTAAACCTTTTAATTGCAATTTATCAGCAGTAACCAATAAATCCGCCGTTGCATCTTGCGTTACAGAACCTGATATTTTTAAAGGTTGTCCAAGAACTGTCAAACCTGCTTTTCTGATATTTACCATATTATTTGCAAAATCAATATCTGCACTAATATTATTTACTGCTGCGTTATACAACTTATAAGCAATAGAGGCAGAAGGGATTTTTAAATATCCAGAAGATTCAATAGTTTTCAAATTAGATTTGATATTGAAATCAGCATCAATTCCACCTGTTGCAGTCAATGTATCTAAATCATTATAATCAAATGATTTTGCAACACTGTCTATCAAATCAAACACACTTTTAAATTGCGCATTTGACTTACAATTCAAATCAATTTTAGGATGTTTGCCTGTTTTGAAATTTCCAACCAACTCTGTTAACTCATTATCTGCAGTGTATAATTTTGTATATAATTTAACGCCATTCCCTTTAAGTTTTATATCTGCAGAACTAGCAGGCAATTTCTTGCCATCTACTGCAACACCTAAATTAGTTACATCAATCGAACCTAACATATCAATATCATCAAGAGTTCCATCTGTTTTGATATCCCCCTTAATATCAGCAGTCAATTGATTTTTGTATATCGCTTTAAATATATCTATTACATTTATATTAAAATCAGTTTGTTTTGTAGTTTCTTCTTCTTTTTCTGCAAACACAATATCATTCAAATCGATATCAGGCATAATTTTGTTTAACAATTTGATATCATAATTGAATTGCTCTCTATCTTGCAACATAACCTTACCATTAAGAGCAACCTTGATTTTCTTATTCAAAATAAAATCTGTTATAGAAATATTGTTTCCATATATTGAATATGTTTTATCTGTCGGAATATCTATAAATGCAATATTATAATTGTTTACATTGATATTAGGGAGATGATTTGATAATTTCAACCCATAAGGGAGAGCCGTAAGAGCTTGTGTTGTGCCGTCATTATTATCATTATTTTGCGGAATATAATCCTCTATCAAAAATTTACCGTCTTTTTTTACTTTCAAATTCAAATTGATATTATCGGCTCCAACCATATCAGCTTCAATTCGTTTTGCCAATATAGGAATTAATGACATTTTAGCTTGCACATTATCAACTGTTAAGAATTTTTCCCCAGTAGGCAAAGCAACTTCAACATGACCAACTTTTGCACCAACTGTCAATTTTGGAGTAGACAAAACTTTCATATTATCTAACTTTACCTTAAAACCGCAAGATTTTTCTATGATATTTGAAATCTCGTCACTATAAGAATTAATTACTCCAGTCAAAAACAAAGGAGCAATCAAAAAAGTTGCATACAAAACAAAGATAGCTGATACAACACTAATTAGCGTATATTTCAAAAATTTATTCATAATCATATCCCTCTTTTGAGCATAATTTTAACACAATTTAGAAAAAATTTAAAGGCTATTTTTTCTTTCTATCCGGATAACAATTCCATTTAATTTGCTCGTTTTTCCTAAACCAAGTCAATTGGCGTTTGGCATAATTTCTGGTATTTTGTTTTAATTTATCCTTCGCCTCATCTAAAGACAACTCCCCATCAAGGTAAGATATGATTTCTCTATACCCGATTGTGTCTGTAATATTCGGAATTCTTCCGTGTTTTTGGAGCAAGTTTTTAGTTTCATCAATCAAACCTTGCTCAACCATCAAATCAACTCTTTTATTAATTCTGTCGTACAAAATCTCTCGAGGATAATTAAGACCAATCCATTCAACATCAAACTCTTTTTCTTTAACTCCACGAGCCAAATCCAATGGTTTTCCGGTTAATTTTATAACTTCTATATAACGGATTAATTTCTTTTTATCATTTTTTTCAACAGAATTTGCAGCCTTTTCATCTAATTTAACAAGCATTTCCAGCAATTCTTCATAAGAAAGATTTGATAATTCTTTTCTCAATTCATAATCCGGTCTTACATCAGGCAAATCATAATTTTCTAGCAAAATTCTAAAATATAACCCCGTTCCACCTGCAACAATCGGAACTTTCCCACGTGAAATTATATCTGCGATACATTTTTTAGCCTCTTTTGCGTACAATCCAGCAGAATAATTATATTCAGGCTCAACAACATCAATCATATAATGCGGAACACCTTGCATCTCATCAATTGAAGGTTTTGCCGTTCCAATATCCATCCACTTATAAACAAGCCTTGAATCAGCAGAAATTATTTCTCCATTAATCTTTTTAGCCAACTCTATTGCGTATGAAGTTTTTCCGCTCGCAGTAGCTCCAACAACCGCAATAACTTTATTGTTCATCTCCACCCGCATATTTTTTATCAAAATACAAGAATATCAAAACCACAAAATAAACAGAGAAATAGAACAATATAATACTCATTATTATATAAGCAATCGGATTTATTACGGCAAAAGTGTTTATAAACAACAATGCAAAGCCCATAAACCACAATGTAATAAACAATCTTACAGTAGTAAAGAAATCTTTAAACAATTTTACAACAGATCTCCAAAGAGCCAACAACGGATTTGGCGTAAAACAAATTATCTCAGGAATCCACAACATCAAAAGATACATAACAATTGAAGTTACAGACATAAACAACAAACTCCATTTTCCAAAGAATATAATTTGCTCAACAGATAATTTATCTATAAATGCAGGCATCCCCTGATTTGCAGCCAATTCAGAATTTATAGCCAACTCTTGTAAATGCTGCATTGATTCAGTATCCAATCCGCCAATTATATTTACTCCTAACAAATATACAATAGGAGTTGCAATTGCCTGAATAAACAGAAATATCACATAAACTCCGACAAAGGATAGGAAGAATTTTCCAACCCCGACTGGGAATTTTTTGAACAAATGTAATGTCGCTTTAGCTCTATCCGTATCAAGTACAAAAACCTTCTTAGAAAGCTTTACCGCACCTTTTACCATATAAAACCAACCGGCACAAAACACCCCAAACATAAACAAAACTGTTATTGAAGCAATTAAAAATTTTGGAGTTGAATCAATATTATATTTCGAATAAAGAGAATACAAATCAAGCACTTTTATAAAAACAATCAATGGAATTGCTAAAATAATATTATAATTAGTTACTCTTATTGCCTCTTTAAACAATTCTCGCATAATATATCCTTTAAAAAACTTATCGACAAACTACTTTTCAACTTCAACTGCGATTTTTTCGCTTTGTGATTTTTCTTTTGCTAATTTACGTTTACGTCTTCTCATCAAATCAACAAAAGCTTCCAATCTTGTCAAATATCCGGCTTTTCCTGTTTGTTCATCCATAATTAACGGCAAAATAGGAATATCACAATTTTCTCTCATAGCAGGGAAAATGTTCTGTGACATAATTTCCGGCATACAAGTGAACGGGCTAATGTGAATAATTCCGTCAATACCTCTTTCATCTGCATAAGCGACATCAGAAACGCATTCCAAAGAATCACCGCCAATATCTCTCATCAAATAAGGTTTTGCAAGTCTATATGCTCTTTGAAGGTGAGTTTCACCATCTCTAAAAACTTTTGGAATAATCGCATCTTTAATAAAGCTGCTTACAGTCAAGCTTCTTCTAACCTGAACACCCATTTTACCAAGTTCTTTAGTAATATTTTGATTTGAAAAAGCATCACAAACCAAATAAATTTCACCGGTCAAATCAACTTTCAAAACTTCTTTCTTTTCGTCGATTTTAACTTTTTTCATTTCATCAAAAGCCAACTTTTTAGCACGCTTCAAATCTCTTGAATGTTCAACATCTTTGATATACTGCAAAGCTTTTGCATAATGTTTGTCTGCATCACCTTGAGTTATTTCTCTAGCTCTATAATAAGCCAAATTTTCTTCCAAATCGTCAAGCAAAAACATTTTTCTTATTGCAATATTAATAGCTCTAGCAAACAAAATCGGATCGTTTTTGCCGCTGATTTCTTTTAACACATTGTACATCCCTTTAATTCCATCATAAAGAGAAAGTTCAATATATCTGGCATGATAGCCCATATCTACAAGTGCATTTTCAATACTGTTACCGTATTGTCCCAATCTGCAACATCCAGGAGATGTAATCATTGCAACATAATCCGCACCACCTTCAATTGCTTCAATAAAGTTTCCTAAAATCAATTTATAAGGCAAACAAATAGCTTCTGGAGAATGTTTTGTTCCCAAAGACAATGTTTTTTTACTTGTATAAGGCGGAATAAATGGTTCTACGCCGATTTTTTTCAACGCAGCAGCCCATGCTATACATACTGAACCCATGTGGGGAAATGCTACTTTAACTTTTTTATCTTCTTTACTCATATTTTTATCTCTTATTGTTGTGTATATTTCAAATCAGGATGACGTGCTGCAAGCGTTTCATCCAAACGTTTTACAGGTGTTGTGTGCGGAGCTGAAATAACTTCTTCCGGATTAGTTTTCGCTTTTTCTGCAATTTTCAACATCGCATCAACAAATTCATCCAAAACTTGTTTCGTTTCCGATTCTGTCGGCTCAATCATAATTGCCTCATGAACAATTAATGGGAAATAAACCGTTGGCGGATGAGTATTTTCATCCATCAGAGCTTTTGCAATATTTAGAGTTGAAACTCCGTTTTCATGTTTTTGTTTTTCTCCTGAAAGAACAAATTCGTGCATACAAGGTTCGTCATAAGGCAACAAATACGCACCTTTCAATTTTTCTTTCAAATAATTTGCGTTCAAAACGGCATTTTCACTAGCTTCTTTTAAATTATCACCCATCATCAAAATATAAGCATAAGCTCTGACAAGCACTCCAAAATTACCATAAAAACCTTTTACACTGCCGATTGAGTTTTTCAAATTATAGTTTCTATAATAATTTTCGCCATCAAAAACAACTGTCGGAACAGGCAAATAATCCTTCAATTTCTCAACAACACAAACAGGTCCGGCTCCGGGACCGCCACCACCATGAGGAGTTGAGAATGTTTTGTGCAAATTCAAATGAACTACATCAAATCCCATCAATTTTGGATTTGTATGTCCCATAATAGCGTTGAAATTAGCTCCGTCATAATACAATAATGAACCGTTTTCGTGCATCAATTTAGAAATTTCAAGAACATTTTCTTCATAAATACCCAAAGTATTCGGGTTAGTCATCATAATTGCAGCAACATCGCTATCCAAAAGTTCTTTCAATGCTTCAACATCAACCTGACCTTTTTCATTCGATTTTACAGGAACAACATCAAATCCGCACAAATGCGCACTTGCAGGATTTGTTCCGTGAGCAGAATCAGGAATAATAACCTTTTTACGTTTTTCGCCTTTAACTTCAAAATATTTTTTAATCACCATCATGCCGGTTAATTCACCATGCGCACCTGCAGCCGGCTGCAATGTAACTGCATCCATTCCGGTAATCTTTTTCAAAGCCTCTTGCAACTTAAACATAAGTTCCAAAGCACCTTGACAATCTTCATCTTCAGATAACGGATGAAGATTTATAAAACCTTCAAGCCCTGCCAAAAGCTCATTAACTTTCGGATTGTACTTCATA
>CALEJY010000030.1 GCA_937898445.1 uncultured Candidatus Melainabacteria bacterium
AGGGAATTTCGGGGCCTAAAATTTATACTATTTCTTCTTTGAAGGCTAGAGATAATTTCCCGTATAAATTAAGTTTTGATTTTATTGATGATATTGATTTACAAGATTATTTGAACCAAAATCCGCATAAATCTATTAAGAATTTGATTGCGGAATTTGTTCCGAAGTCTTTTGCTGATTACGTTTTGAATAATTTGAAAATTAATCCAGAAATAAAATGTCATAGAATTGATGGCAAGACAAGGGATAAAATTCTTGATAAATTACACAATTTTGAGGTTACAGTGACCGGAACTTTTCCTGACGGAGAAGTTGTGACAGCCGGTGGCGTGGATTTGAGGGAAATAAATTCTAAAAATATGGAATCCAAAATAATTCCACATGTTTATTTTTGTGGAGAAGTTTTGGATATTGACGGATTTTGTGGCGGTTTTAACCTCCAAAACTGTTGGTCAACCGGTTATGTTGCCGCACAAGGGATTATTAATCAATGATATAAGTTGATTAACCTTGAATTTTGCCGCTTGCTAACATCTCTTTTTTCAAATCTTCTTTTACTTGGAAACCTTCGTTATCTTTGCCGAATTTTCTCATAGCGACCATCAATGCTGGAGCCAAAACGCCCAATGCACCGATACAAGCTCCTATGTTTAGAAGAATTGAACCTCTTTTGGCTTTTTTAACGTTTTTTAAGAAAGCTTCAATTGATTTATCTTTTGCATCTGTTGCTTTAAAGGCTTCAAATTTTTGACTTAACTTTTTCAATTTGCTTGCCACATTTTGAAATTCGTCATAGTCAATAAATTGTCTGTAATCAACGTCATCAGCTTGTGTAGCTTTTTTCAATGTCGGGATTATATCAGACATTTTAGCCATTTTTACAACAAAATCATCTGGGTTGTTGTGGATATAATCAAGCATATTGTTGTATGAACTTAGTTTCAAAACTTTTTCTGAACTTTTTGCTAAAGAGCCGTCTTTGAAAGCTTTTGCAAGATCTTTGCTTTCAATAACTCTTGCATCTAAGTCGATAGCAACCGGTTTTTGAGTATTCTTTTCTGCTCTGTTTTCTAAGAATTTTTGAATAGGTTTGCTTGCAAAATACATAAATGCCCAGAAAGAACCTTCTTTGATTGCATACCCAACAAGTTCTTGTTTGTTTCTTGATTCTGCAAGTCTTTCGGCTGTAATCGATCCATCCAAAATCATAAGGTTTTTAACCGGATTGTACATAAACTCTGAAATTCCGCCGGTAAATGCCGGTTGGTTTTGAGCTTTGTTTTGGTGTAAACCTTGAAAAGCTGCTTTGTTTGCAGGTTTTGTGTATAAGAATTTATCCTTGTTGTCTTTGTTTTCAAGTTTCATTTCTGCAAGGATTTCTTTTTGAGCCGCTTTTTGGGTTTGCATGTGTCTGTATTTTGTCAAACCTGCGTATGAAAGGATTGTTAATGCGGTTGATACTACAAATTTACCCATTGCAAGATTTTTGCTGAATTTAGGGTTTTTAGTAGCATTTATAATGCTCTCTTTGATAGAAGAATCTGCGTAATTGATAGTTTTGTTGATAAGTTTCTTTCTCTTTTTAGAGAAGTTTCTAACATCAAAATTAGGATCAATTTTTAATGCTTTGTATAATGTGAAATCTAATAATTTTTTATATGCCGGAATACCAAAAAGCCAAATAGCTTGCGTTCCGAATTCATCTAAAAATCTGTCTTTACCTTCTAATTCATCGCCTGTAATGTAAGAACCTGCGGTCAAACCTACACTGTTTGCGATATCTTTTATTGCCATAGGGACAAGCGAATTACTGTTCCCGAGTTTTGAATATATATAACTAGCTGAAATTGCCGGAATCATTTTAACCTTTCCGTGACATAATTGTCACTCAATAATTAAGTACTATAGCCCCCAAATTAAGTTCATTAATTTGACGATAGGGGCATTCGCCTTTATTATTGAGTTTCGTCGGATATTTTTGTGCATTCTTCTACCTTTCACTTTTACTTTAAGTATCATCAATATAAATATTTGCCTATTTGGCGGGGTATATTTACGATTATTAACATAAGAAAATGACCTTTCGGGGGGAAAGGTCTTGTTAATGAAAAAATCTATTCACGACAATAAGTGAGCGTGCTTTATAACAAGCCTTTCATAGTTCTCACAATTCGTCGTAATTGGTTCATAATAATCATACTTATATAATACATGAAAAAATTTTTTTGTAAAGATGTAAATTTTTCTTAAA
>CALEJY010000031.1 GCA_937898445.1 uncultured Candidatus Melainabacteria bacterium
ATTCAGTAAACATAATAAATTTTACAGCATCTAAGAAATTATCATTTTCAATAAATTGTTTTCTGATTTTACCTTCCGCACCTTCTCTGAATAGAACTCCGTGAGGAACAACAACTCCGACTTTGCCACCATCTGCAACTGCTGTTTCTATCATATGAGAAATAAATGCATAATCTCCTCTGTTTTTAGGTGGTACACCCCTCCAAAAACGATGAAATCTATCAGAGTTAGCATTCAGCACCCCACTTGTCTAGTGAGAATGGAGGATTTGCAACAACTACATCAAATTTCATTGTTGTATCGCCTTCTATAAGTTTTGGGTTATTTAGGGTATCACCCCACTCAATTTGTGCGTTATCTTTGCTGTGCAAAAACATATTCATTTTACATAAAGCCCAAGTACTGCCGTTGCTCTCCTGCCCATATAAAGAGTAATTATCTGAACCAACTTCATTTGCCGCCTTTATCAAAAGTGAACCTGAACCGCAAGCCGGATCGCAAATTCTATCACCTTCTTTTGGTTCAACCAATTTTGAAAGCAAAACAGATACCTGTGATGGTGTGTAAAATTCTCCGCCCTTTTTACCTGCGCCGGCAGCAAATCTTGCAATCAAGTATTCATAAACATTACCAATAATATCTGATTTACCGACTTTTGAAGGTCTTAAATCTAATCTCGGGTCAGAGAAATCTTCAATAAGATTTTTTAAGCGAGCGTTTCTTTCTTTGGTTTCACCTAATTGCATATCAGAATTGAAGTCAATATTTCGGAATACGCCTTCAAGTTTAGCTTTGTTATCTTCTTCGATTTTTTCTAAAGCTTGATTTATTAACTGACCAATTTGATTATCGTTTCTATGTTGGAACAAATAATCGTAAGTGCAGGTTTCATCTAACCTGAATCTTTCTCTTTCAAGACGTCTTTTTATTCTTTCAGTATCATTTCCGAATTCTTTTTTTAGTTCTTCATGCTTATCTTTCCATACATCACTGATGTATTTGATAAATAAGAATACCAAAATGTAATTTTTGTATTCGGAAGGATCTACTACACCTCTGAAGGTGTCGCATGCTTTCCATACAATGTTATTAATTTCATCTTGATTGATTACTGCCATGTTTTATCTCCTAATATTTTTGTAATTCTTTTTCAATAATTGCACGATTTAACATCTCTTTTTTCTCTGCGATTTTTAATAGTAGTTCTTTTTCTTGTTTTGAACATTCTTCTATTTCAGAAATGAGTTTTTGATTCTTTAATGTAAGCAATGGGATTTCTAACGTTTCAAGTGTTGCTTTGCTGACGTTTGCAATTGTAACTCCCGTTGCTTGACCAGCTCCTTTTGAAAAATGATTTTTTGCTGCGGCACTATTTAACCATGAGCAGACATATTCTGGTAAGAAATTTTTGTCTACAACTCTTATAATATGACATGAAGCTGTAACGGTTGTATTTGGAGGGATGCTGTCAATCAGTACAGCGGTATTATTAAGCCCTTTTGCTTTAAACAAAATATCTCCTGGCATGATAATTTCTTCTGGTTTAATATTATTTAGCTGTATTTTTTTTATATTTTCTTCTGAAATACGGACTATACCAGCAGTAGAAATAGCATCCATATTCAGTAAATTTATATTTCCACCAGTATTATAGGGTATCTTGCTTCTAAAAACATGCCCTGTTATAATATTAGATATATTTTTAAATTGAAAGACCATGCTTTACTCCTAAAAACTATAGTCGTAAGTTATTATACTCATAATATACCATGTAAAAGTAGTATTTGTCAAGATTATTTTTATCGTAAGTTGTTATACTCATAATTTCATTTAGTTGACTTTTGCCTTAAATTCTTTTCCTAAAAGGATTTTAGCCCATACTAATTTGTTAAGTTTTATAAAGTTCATTTGGTAATTTATAAACTTTGAGTGATGAATACGACACGTTAAAGGATGTCGTATGGAAAAAGTCTGATTAAATATCACTTTAAAAGAGTTTAAACAGTTAAGGAAATGGACGGAAAATATTTATAACACTGCAATTGTTATTGATTATTTTGTCGCGAATCAGCCGAGAATAGAATAATTTTACTATCTTGTAACAGTTGTTATGCATCTATACAATGATACTAATTATTGAATGCATTTTTTATAGACCACGAAAAATAAATCAATCACAATTCATTTCTAAGCTGTTTCTGCTCTTCAATAATTCTTTCTGCATCTTTTGCATAAGAATCAGCTAAGTCTCTCAATAACGTTGCTAATCGAGCCAATCCCTTCGTTTCTGTTTCTTTTGCTAAGTTATTATATTTTGCTTCTAATTCTTTTTCGGGTTTTGCTTCCGGATCAACCCAATGAACGCCACGAGAATTTCTAGTTTTAATATAAAAACCTCGTCGCATATCCTCATTTTCTTTTTTATTTAATAATGCTGCAATATCTTTATTTATCCAAAAGCCATCAGAATCTGTTGGGACATTATATAAAATTTCACCAATATTATATAATGCAACTTTCACGTGCCCAGTTTTTTTTAGTTCACAAGTAACATAATCAAACCATTCTTTAAATTTGTCATAGCTGTAAGTCCCGTCTGCTAAATACCCTGGAGGAGTCTTCCATTTTTTTAGAAGGCTCCATGCGTGCTCGGCAATTTTTTGTTTATCTTTATCAAAAATTACATCTTTTTTCTCATCATTTTCTGACTTATAAATTAGCTGAAT
>CALEJY010000032.1 GCA_937898445.1 uncultured Candidatus Melainabacteria bacterium
ATTCCTTTTTCAAATATGCGCTGAATTGGTTGTATCTTTTGTCTGTATTATTAAAAAGCATTTTACTATTTTTGTTCGTCTTCTTCGTTGTCATAGATTGGGTAAACATAGTGTTCACCACAATTTGGACATACAACTTCTTGTTGTTTACCGTCTTCAAGTTTAGCTACTTCAAATAAGCATTTGCAACCTGATTGTACACATCTTACAGCCCAAGTCGGTCTGATTAATCTTGCCATAATTAAAACCCTCATTTTTCTATATACGTTTTAATTTTATCATTGATTTTTCTATCTTGCAAGGGATAATTTATTGTTTACTTGTAAACTTCATCATCCCAGTATTCAAGTTCAAGTTTTCCAACTAAGATTGTGTCGCCGTTTTGGATGCCTATGCGTTTTAGTTCATCCATAATGCCCATACTAATCATAATATTTTGGAACCTGATAATTTGTTCTGTACTGCGTGGGTCTGTAACTTGCGAAATCCTTATGATTCTGCCACCTGTAACCATAAATGTATCTTTACTGATTTTTTGAACATCCCAATAGCCGTCGTTATTGTCGGTTGCTGCCAAATCTTCTTCAATATTAACTTCTGAAACAGGTTTTTCAATTGTATTAACCTTGTTTTCAAGTTCATGTTTTAAGGATTCAATGTTTTCTCCTGTTACGGCAGAAATAAAGAACGGTTTTATTCCGAGTTTGTCAAATTCCTGTTTTAGTTCTTTGATTCTTTCAGGTTCAATTGCATCGATTTTGTTAATTGCAATGATTTGATAAAGATGAGACAATTTTTCTGAATATTTTGCTAATTCTTCGTTGATAATTTGGTAATTTTTGATAGGATTTTCTTCTGTTCCGTCAATTATGTGGAGCAAAAATCTGCATCTTTCAACGTGGCGCAAAAAGTCGTGTCCAAGTCCGACACCTTCGGATGCCCCTTCGATAAGCCCCGGAATATCTGCGATTACATATCCGTCTCCTGTCGATTTTCTTACTACGCCTAGGTTTGGAACAATTGTTGTGAACGGATAATCTGCAATTTTTGGTTTTGCTGCGGAAACTCTACTGATAAATGTAGATTTACCTGCATTTGGAAAACCTAACAAGCCGACATCTGCTAACAGTTTTAATTCAAGCTGTAATTCACGCTCAATCCCCGGTTCTCCGGGTTCGCAGTATTGTGGCGCACGGTTTTGAGGGGTGCAAAAGTGAGTGTTTCCTCTACCGCCTCTTCCGCCTTTTGCAACAAGAACTGTTTGCTCGTGCTCTGTCAAGTCGGCAATGATGTTTCCTGTTTTTAAGTCTTTTACGATTGTGCCTGCAGGAACTTTGATATATAAATCTTTAGCACTTTTGCCGTGCATACTCTTTTTGAAACCGTTTTCGCCGTTGTCAGCTTTAAATATTG
>CALEJY010000033.1 GCA_937898445.1 uncultured Candidatus Melainabacteria bacterium
TTGAAGTTGGTGAACATCATCATATTGTTTTTTTGAAAAATCCAAAACGATAACGTTGTACATTGTGTCTTTTGCAAATTTTGACACAACAACTGCCATTGTCGGAACGCCTTCCTTGTCCTTTTGCGTATAAATATATTGCGTTGAAATATATCCGCCATGCAAGGCATTGGACTTGTTTACGGAATACGGAATTAATTTGTCACAAGTTACGAAACACATCCAAGTTACGATTAAGCTCAAAGCCAATACAGGAGCAATAATTCTGTGGAAAGACAAACCAACAGCCCTAAAAATCGTCAATTCCGAGTCCTTGCTTAATTTGTCGAAAGTGAATAAACTTCCCAATAATAACCCTACCGGAAAAGCTTTCCCTAATATTTTCGGTAATTCGTAAAAGATTACCAGAATTGCGGTTTTAACTCCAAATTCTCCTGCAAGTGTTCTTTTGATTGTATTCAATAGCATTTCCGGCGCAATCCAAACAACTGTAAAAAGTAGAATTGCAACGAAAGTTGCCATCATAACTTGCATAAAAATATATCTGTCATAAATTGATATTTTAGGAAATAATTTCATTATAGTGCGAAATCCTTTCCTAGATAAAATTCTTTTGCGACAGGATCGTTTGCAACATCAACGCTCTTACCTTGAATTTTGATTTTTCCGTCGAAAATTACGTATGCTCTGTCTGTAATAGAAAGGGTTGCTTTTGGGTTGTGGTCTGTGATTAGAACCCCTAACCCCTTTTCTTTTGAGATTTTTTTAATGTTGTCTTTAATATCGCCGATTGCGATAGGGTCAATGCCGGCAAAAGGTTCGTCTAACAGCATAAAATCAGGGCTTGCAGCTAAGGCTCTTGCGATTTCTACCCTTCTTCTTTCTCCACCTGATAGTGAAACTGCTGCGTAAGAACGAAGTCTTAAAATCCCGAATTCGGAAAGAAGTTCTTCAAGCTTACGTTTCTTTTCGTTAACAGTTAATTTGTCGTTCATTTCAAGTACGAGCTTGATGTTATCTTCGACAGAAAGTTTTCTAAAAATAGATGCTTCCTGCGGCAAATATCCGATACCGGCTCTAGCACGTTCATTCATCGGCCAGCAAGAAATATCTTCCCCGTCTAAGAAAATGTGTCCTTTGTTCGGTTTAACTAGTCCGACAACCATATAAAACGTAGTTGTTTTTCCGGCACCGTTTGGACCTAAAAGGCAGACTACTTCGCCTTTGTTTATATCAAAAGAAACATCATTTACAACGCTTCTATCGCCATATATTTTTATCAGGTTTTTAGCTTCAATCCTCATTCCATACCCCTTTTTGTTTATAAGAACATCTTACTTTAAAAAAAGCTCTATTGCAATTGTTTCAGAATAAAAACGATACAAAATTATTAACAATTGTAAATATATAAAGTATATATGTTATGGATATCCTAATAAGTGGAATACATGTAATATAACCATTTTCTTTTTCTTTATTTTCTCCTACACACACTAACCTTTTACCAAATATGAGATTGGCCGTTTATAACGGCTATTTTTATGACAATTTTATATATTTGACCCGCAAAACTATTCAGTCATAGTAGCGGATTACAGGCAGGCTTGATTACTCCGTTTATTTATTAAGCCTGCCTGATGTTTTGGTGCTATGCACGTAGTCCACTGCGATAAAATCTGTTCCTATTTCATATCTCTTTCCCTTCTTCCACAAGGGAGCGAGGGAAAGAAGGAAAGGTTTGGGATATGGAAGGAAACACTTTCAATGATACGGGCTTTTCACGTTTCACTTCTCACTTTTCACTAAAGTTTCGCCCTATAGTCCTATTGCCCGATCTGATACAGACCAAGCCTCCATGCGTCTTGGCATCTAGGCATCTATATACTATTTTACAAAATATGTTGCATTTACATTCGCAAATACTTTAATCACACCACTTTCGATAGTTGTTGATGCGCCTGCTGCTTCTGCATCCATTGTCATTGCTTTATTTGACATCAACATTCTGTATTGTGGGCGTGATGTGTTGCTTGTGCTGCAGCTTACATCCATTGTTCTTATGCCGGCAAGTGTTGTCGGAACTGTTTTGGCAACTGCGTTTGCTCTTGCAGATGCTTTTTTAGCTGCAATTGTCAACAAGTCGTTGCATTGTGTTTCGTAATTTGAAACTGAAAAGTTTAAGCTATTAACATCTGTTGCGCCTAAAGAGATTGCTTTGTCAATCATTGCGCCGATTTTGTCAATAGATTTTGTGTGGACAACAATTGAGTTTGACACTTGATATTTGTCAAAATTTCTTTTGCTGCCTGAATATGAATAAATTGGAGTTGCGCTGAAATCAGCAGTTTTTATGTAATCTCCTTTTGTAGTGTCAATCATTGATTTTAAGTTTGAGATTACTTGTTCTGAAATTTCTTTGTTTTGAGCAGTTGCTTTTTGCATTGATTTTGCATCGTAAGTTTTTACTGCGATAGAAACTTCTGCAACATCAGGAGCAAGTTCTGTGTTTGCGCTTGTATTAACTGAGATGTAACCTCTTTCGATAGATTCAGAAATAGCTTGAACAGAGGCACAACCTAGTGCCAATCCGATTACTGCTGCAGAGATTAAAAACTTTTTCATACATTCTCCTTTTCTGTTTCTTTTTTGTCTTCTTCTACTTTTTGGCATTCTGTTTTTTCAACAGGTGTAATTTTTTCGATTGGTTTAAGTTCTGAAGATTTCAACAACATTGAGTTTAGAACTTTTGCTTGTGATTGGAATTTTACTCGTTCCATAAGTTTTTCCATATCTTTTTCGCTTAATTGTTGAATTGGAGCTTGAAATTCTACAATAAATTTCTTTTTATCATTGATTATAAAACCTGAAATAGCTACGATTGCCCACAACATAAGTCCTTGAAAAATGTTAATCAATGGTAGTGGGGTGAAATTTGCTGCATAATTCCATAGTTTCATCGCACAAATTGCAGGGAAAGCGATAAATCCGGCAGCCAAACAAGTGCCGATAAATACCATCATTAATATTCCCCTTAGTCCTGAAACTTGTATAACTCTTGCTCGTTTTTTCATATATTTTGCACTTCCTTTTTACTTTATCATGTTCAGAAAATCATCTTCTGTCAATATTATAACACCTAATTTTTCAGCTTTGTCTAATTTTGAACCGGCTTTTTCTCCGGCGATTACATAAGATGTGTTCTTAGATACTGATGATGAGGTTTTTCCGCCCATTTGTTTAATAATTTCTGAGGCTTCATCTCTTGTCATATTTTGTAATGTTCCGGTTAAAACAAAGGTTTGTCCTTTGAATTTGTCTGAAACATTTTGAGCAGG
Organism: uncultured Candidatus Melainabacteria bacterium; assembly: GCA_937898445.1. GTDB lineage: Bacteria > Cyanobacteriota > Vampirovibrionia > Gastranaerophilales > Gastranaerophilaceae > Stercorousia. The sequence goes on from CALEJY010000033.1 coordinate 3,336, forward strand.
TGGAGCCGGTTCAATTCCTAATTCTTTTAGTTCTGCAAGCATTTGAATTGTTTCGGGTTTTCTAAAGAAATTGTAAATATCTTGTGCGATAATTTCTCCAACACCTTCGACATTTGACAATTCTTCAACTGTCGCATTTTGCAGTTTTTCAAGGGTTTCAAACTCGTTAGCCAAAACTCCTGCAGTTTCTTTGCCGACATTTCTTATTGTAAAAGCAGTTAATAACCTTGAAAGCGGTCTGTTTTTGCTTTCTTGAATTGCGGTGTACATATTAAACGCCGATTTTTCTTTTACCAAATCAAGCTGCATAAAATCTTGCATTGTCAATTTGTACAAATCAACCGGAGTTTTTGCAAAACCTTTTGTATAAAGTTGTTCAATAATTGATGGACCGATTTTGTCAATATCCATCGCATCTTTTGATACCCAGTATTCGATTTTTGCGCAACGTTTTGCGTGACAATCAGGGTTGTCGCAGTACAAATTTACTTCATCTTCGTGAGTGGTTAATTTTGAATGACAAGATGGGCAAAATTCAGGTGGAGTGTATTCAGGCAAGTTGTAGTGTGCCTCATCTTCAATAACTTTTACGACTTTTGGAATAATTTCTGCGGCTTTTTTGATGTAAACTCTGTCGCCAATTCTTACATCTAATCTGCCGACTTCGTCAAAGTTGTGTAAACTCGCTCTAGCAACTGTGCTTCCGCCTAATTGAACCGGTTCAAGTATTGCAACAGGTGTGATTGCTCCTGTTTTCCCGACGCTTTCTTCAATTGCAAGAAGTTTTGTTGTAACTTCTTCCGGCGGAAATTTGAATGCTGTTGCCCATTTCGGCGCACGAGAGGTAAATCCCATTTCTTGCTGAACAAGAGTGTCGTTTACTTTTATAACAACCCCATCGGTTGCATAATCAAGGCTGAAACGTTTTTCATCCCATTCTTTGCAGTAGTCGATTGCTTCTTTTGCGTTTTTGCAAAGTCTGATGTTTGGATTTACTTTAAAGCCGAGTTTTTTCAGATACATAAGGCTTTCATAGTGTGTTTTGGGAATATCTTTAACTCCGCCCGTAAAAATTGCGGTATAACAAAACATTGACAAATCTCTTTGTGCGGTGATTTTGCTATCAAGTTGTCTTATTGAGCCTGCTGCAGCGTTACGAGGGTTCGCAAATAGTTTTTCGCCCTTAGCTAAATTTTCTTTATTTAATTTTTCAAAAGCTGCTTTGGGCATATATACTTCCCCACGAACTTCTACGCTCACGGGTTCAAAAAGCTTTAATGGAATAGCTTTTACGGTTTTTAGATTGTTTGTAATATCTTCGCCCGTAATCCCGTCACCTCTGGTTACTCCACGTACGAAAATCCCGTTTTCGTACGTCAAAGCCATTGCCAAACCGTCGATTTTAAGTTCGCAAACTAGTTTTTGTTCGCCATATTCTTTTACGATTTTTTTGTACCAATCGAGTTCCAAATCCTCGTAATCGTATGTGTTGTCGAGGCTATATAAACGGTATTTGTGCTTGTGAGGAAAGAATTTTTCGCTAATAGAGCCAACTCTTTGGGTTGGGCTATCCGGAGTTACGAAAAGTGGATTTTCGCTTTCCAATTTTTTTAATTCCGCAAACATTTTGTCGTATTCATAATCGCTTATGGATGGATTGTCTTCGACATAATATTTGTAATTTGCTTTGTTTATTTCGTCTTTTAAAAAATTTATTCTATCAATTACCATAATTCTTTCTTCTTTTTATGTTGGCGGGGTAGGTACCCCGCCCTACTCTACTCTTTTCACCGCAATTGCTACATCACCATCAGCAATTCTCGGATAACTTTTGTTGCTACGGCGGTTGAAACTCCTGATGTATCATAATCCGGAGCTAATTCTACAACATCAGCACCTACAATATCAAAGTTCTTTAGGTATTCAAACCATCCCATCAATTCATTGAACTGCATTCCGCCACTTTCAGGTGTTCCTGTCCCTGACATTACTGATGGATCTAATACGTCTAAATCTACAGTTACAAATACTTTTTTACCTTTTAGTTCGTCAAGCCCTGAATATTCGTGGATTAGGGTGTTATGCTTTTTCATAAATTCCCATTCTTCTTTCATTCCTGAACGAATTCCGATTTGTTTAATATTCTCTGCTCCGGCGATTTTTGAAGCGTGGCGAATTACGGCAGAATGTGACATTTCTTCACCCAAATATTCTTCTCTCAAATCTGTATGAGCATCAAAATGAATAATTGCCAAATCTTTATAAAACTTCGCTACTGCTTTGATTTCTGGCA
>CALEJY010000034.1 GCA_937898445.1 uncultured Candidatus Melainabacteria bacterium
TCGTCATATTCTGTCATTTGGAATGTATCAGTTAAGCAAATACCATCAAAACTTTCATATTCATCTTCTTTGGCTTTTATCAAATCATGATAAGTGTTTTCAATATTAATTGAAGCAATGTAATATGCCAACAGAACAATTTCATTTGCGTGAATTTCATTTTTATATTTACGCTTTAAATCTTCTGGTTTTATAAAACCACCTTGTAGTAATCTTGTTATAAAGGTCCCCGTTCCCGTAAATGGGTCAAGTATATGAATGTTTTCATCCGATAAGGTTCTGTTAAATTCTTTTTTCAAAACATCTGATACTGAATTCAAAATAAAATCTACAACTTCAACAGGAGTATAAACAATACCTAACTTTTCAACAGTTTTTGGCAATGCTGTTTTGAAAAACTTATCATAAAGCTCAATAATAATTCTTTGCTTACCTTCTGATGTTTTAATACCTTCGGCTCTTTCTTTTACAGAAGCATAAAATTTTCCAAGAATTTCTTCTTGACCTTTATCAACCGCATTTTCATCAAGTATTTCTAAGATGTGTTGCATTGATTGAGACACTGGATTATTTTTTACAAAAGAATAATTTTCAAACAATGCTTCAAAAACAGGACGAGTAATCAAATGTTGAGCAAGCATTTCAATAGCTTCTTCTTTTGTAATTGAAGGGTTTAATTGTTTTTGTAAACCACTTAAAAAGCTCTCAAATTCTTTTTGGTACTTCCCGTTATCAACAATTTGAGTAATATGTTCAACATGTTTTTGCGCTATATCTGCAATATCTTTTGCCCAGTGCTCCCAGTATTTTATATCTCCAACCTTTTTAACCATTCTTGCATATACCGTATCTTGCAACTCGCCAAATTGAAGTTGCAACTGACTTACCATTTTTTGAGATAAGCCTTCTTTTTTATCCCCAGAACTTGTTTGTGGTTCTTCATCACTACCACTAGTTCCATTAGATAATATATTCGATACCAAGATTTTTTCAGATTTCTTTTTATTAAGGTCAATTTTGTTGATTTCAGCATTAAATCTGTCATCATGTGCTCTAAGGGCATTTAAAACAGTCCAAACAACTTTAAATCTATCATTATTATCAAGTGCTTCTTCTGGTGTTACGTCTGACGGAATTATTACAGGAATGATAATATATCCGTATTTTTTGCCTTCCGCTTTACGCATAACACGTCCAACAGATTGAACAACATCAACTTGAGAATTTTTTGCAGATAAGAATAATACAGCATCTAAGGATGGGACATCTACGCCTTCAGATAAACATCTTACGTTTGTTAAGATTCGGCATTCATTACCATCCGTAGGTGTTGATTTTAACCATGCAAGTTTTTCATCTCTTGTTGCAGCACCCATTGAACCGTCAACATGGTCTGCTATTACGGATACAACTTTTGCTCTTTCATCTGCATTTAAACTATCATAATAGTCATATCCATGTACTTTAAAAATTTCGGTAATTTTCTTTGAAGCCGTAATTGTAGGACAAAATGCTACAGCTTTATGCATGAATCCTGGGTCGGTTTCTGTTAGTACATTTTTAATTCCTTCTGCTGTAATTTCAGTTACTACTCTCTTTGAAAGAGCATTGATACAACCAACAAGTTTTGTTGCATCATCTGCAGTTATTTCATAACTAGGATTTGCAACCGCATTTTGTAATGTTTGAGGAACATCTTTCTCTGACAATGTCAAAACTAAAACTTTATAATCAGATAACAAATTTTTTGAAACGGCTTCACCAAATCCAAGACGACAAATTTCTTCTCCGTAAATTGAAGTATCATCCATTGAACAAAGAATTGCATTATTTTCTTCTGCTTTTTTCTTTACACTCTCTTGATATAATCTTGGCGTCGCAGTCATATATAAGCGTTTTTTTGCTTTAATTATGTCTTTATCGTGAACCTTTGTAAACGCAGATTCATCTTGTCCACCATTTAATATAACTCCAGTAGTACGATGTGCTTCATCACAAATAACCAAATCAAAAATAAAACTATCTGCTTCTTCTAAATTTAAGGCTTGTTGAGCTTTGGAAATAACATCAATAGATTGATATGTAGAGAAAACAACCGTCATTCCTTCTTTTTGTGTTGCTTTTATGTATCTAAATTGTTGCTTTATATTTGCAATATTTGTAGAAGCTGGTAATGCCAAATCAACAACAGAAAAACAATCCTTATCATCATTTTTAATTTGTTTTCTGGTTGAAGTAGGGTCTGAACATATACAAATTGGATTAATTGGAACTTCAGCTTGTGCAGACCATTCGTTCAATGTTTGACCCAGTAATGCAATAGATGGAACTAAGAACAAAATAGTCCCTTTATTGTTCGTTTCTTTTTCTGCAATTTTTAATGAAGTGTATGTTTTACCTGTACCACAAGCCATAATAAGTTTACCTCTATCATGACTTTTAAAATATTCATGAGTTTTTTCAATAATAGGAATTTGATGCTCTAATGGCGTCTTTTTAGGAGTAAGTGCTTTAGTTCCAAATATTCCTTTATCAAGTTCATCCCAATCTACATTAGAATTCTCTAATTGAGATAGACCAATTTTATACACCGCAGGAACTTGGTTCTTTAATGTATCTTCTGCAACTTCTGTCCATTTATTTGTTGTTGAAATCCAAAAGCGGTTTGAAAAACTACAATCATTTCCCTCTGAATCTTTAAAATGTTTTCCAGATGTAGATAAGAAGGTGTCAACTTCTGGTTTATCAATTCGAGTTGATTCTTGATAACATTTACACTGGATTGCAGTATATTCTCCATCATAATCTTGAGCAATCAAATCTATTCCAGTATCTTTGCCACTAAATTGATTCCTATATTGGAAATCAGACCACAACCACACATGTTCAAACTTATGTTTGTATAAAGGTGCCGTTTGTAAATAGTGCTTCATTAAAATTTCAAATCTTGTACCTTTATCTCTTTCAGAAAAAGATTCTTTACGATATTTTTCCAAAACACTATTAAATCCCATCGCTACTACCCCTTTCTTATGCAACACATTCTAATTGTGGTGCATAACCCAGAAAGTCTTTTGTTTGCAAAGGGAAGAAGTTATTAAAATTCTCTTATGCTCCAAATTTGACATTGTACATAAATTGGGCTATCATTGAAACACAGAGAATAATGCACCACAATTAGAATGTGGCTCTTGCGGTTATGGTGCATTAGAGTTCAAAGTTTCTGTAAGAATTATCAATAGTTTCTTGGTCAATACCAATATAAAAAAGTGATACCGCTGGGCTTGAGTGATTAAAGATTTTTTGTAGTAGCACAATATCGTTGTATTGTTTGAAATGGTGGTATCCAAAACTTTTACGTAATGAATGGCAACCAATATTTTCACTCAACCCAACAGCTTTGCAGGCTTCATTTAAAAATCTGTAAACTTGACTACGATGTAACCGGTGTCCTTTCTTCCCTATAAAGAGTGGAGCTTTAGACTTTGTTGGTACATCTTTTAAGTATTCTTTTATCAATTTTTGCAACTTATCATTCAAGATAAAACGTTTATACTTGTTTGTTTTCTTTTCTCTAATTTCGACATGGGTTTTGTTATAAACATCAGAAACGTTTAATCCTAGAATATCACTGATACGTAATCCAAGATTTACACCCATAGCAAAAATCAATCTATTTCTTGGATTTCTCTCTGCTAACCAATTTTCTACTTTGTGAATATCTTCTTTTGATTTAATCGGGTCAACAAAATTCATACATTACACCTCTTTCTGCACCAAATTGAAAACTTGTGGTGCATAGAAAAATGTAACTAAAAATAGGACTTGTTAACAAATCTTCTCCATGTTAAAATTCAATCATAACACGGTTTTTAGTGTAACAAAACCAGAGAAATGGAGAGTATTAGTTAACTTCAGCTATATTCATTAGGCAATTTTTAGACAGTTAACGACTTTATATAAATATGTTACAAGTATTCGGCAAAACATTTAAAACATTTCATGAATTGAGAAGAGCCCTTCCAAATGAAAGGGCTTGCATAAAATTTTTGGAAGAACTTCTTTGGAACAATGTACCTGTTAGTCCGTTTGACAAAACATCCCAAGTATACAGGTGTGGGCATGGACGTTACAAATGCAAAAATACCGGAAAATATTTTAACGTAAAAACCGGCACCATATTTGAAAATACAAAGGTGGGGTTAGATAAATGGTTTGAAGCAATATACATAACTACTACTGGGAAAGGGAAATCTGCAAATAGTCTTGCTGAAGACATTGATGTAACACCTAAAACTGCTGCCCTTATGTTAAAGAAAATTAGAATAGCATTAGGCATTGATAATAACAACGTACTCGACGGAGAAGTTGAATTCGATGAAACTTATGTCGGCGGAAAGAACAAGAATCGCCACAAAGATAAAAAAGTAAAAAATTCTCAGGGAAGAAGTTATAAAGATAAGACTCCTGTATTCGGAATGATACAACGAGGAGAGATATTTCTGTCGATTATTACAAAATCTTAATAA
>CALEJY010000035.1 GCA_937898445.1 uncultured Candidatus Melainabacteria bacterium
AAGTTCTTCGGTAAACATTTGACCGCCTGTAAGAATTGCGATATCTTCAAGCATAGCTTTTCTTCTGTCGCCAAATCCAGGAGCTTTTACTGCAACTGCTCTCAAAACTTTTCTCATTGTGTTTACAACCAATGTTGCAAGAGCTTCACCTTCAACATCTTCTGCGATTAACAACAATGATTTGCCGTCACGAGCAACTTGTTCCAACAATGGAACCATATCAGAAATCAAGTTGATTTTCTTGTTACAACAGAATACGTAAGCATCTTCCAATACTGCTTCCATTCTTTCAGGATCAGTAACGAAGTATGGAGACAAATAACCTTTGTCGAATTGCATACCTTCAACAACTTTCAAGTTAGTACCGAAAGATTTGCTTTCTTCAACAGTAATAACACCGTCGTGACCAACTTTTTCCATTGCTTCAGCGATTAATTCGCCGATTTCTTTGTTGTTACCTGCTGAAATAGCTGCAACTTGAGCGATTTCTTCTTTTGTATTAACAGGTCTTGACATATCTTTTATTTCTTTAACAGAAATTTCAACTGCTTTGTCGATCCCACGTTTCATAGACATTGGGTTTGCACCTGCTGTCAAGTTTTTCAAACCTTCTCTAACGATTGCTTGAGCAAGAACTGAAGCAGTTGTAGTACCATCACCAGCTACATCGTTTGTTTTTGATGAAACTTCTTTTAGAAGTTGTGCGCCGGCGTTTTCAAGACCGTCTTTAAGTTCGATTTCTTTTGCAATAGTAACACCATCGTTAACAATTTGAGGTGCGCCGTATTTCTTTTCAAGAATTACGTTTCTGCCTTTAGGTCCAAGAGTAACCTTAACGGCATCTGCTACTGCATCTATACCATTCAAAAGAGCTTTTCTAGCTTCTTCATTAAATACTATACGTTTTGCCATTTTTATTTCTCCTTATTGTAGTGAAAAGTGAGACGTGAAACGTGAAAAGTTCTTTACAGGTGCTATGCACCAAAGCAACTAATGAGCGAAGCGAACTATATGGGCTTTTCACTTCTTACTTTTCACTTTTCACTTTTACTCAATCACTGCCAATGCGTCTTTAACAGACAAGATTTTATATTCAACGCCATCCATTTTGATGTCAGTTCCAGCATATTTAGCGTAAAGAATAGTGTCGCCAACTTTAACATCCATTGGTTCTCTTTCTCCTTTTTCGTTCATTTTGCCTTGACCAACTGCAACAACTTCACCCTTTTGAGGTTTTTCTTTTGCACTGTCAGGAATAAAAATACCGCCTGAAGTTTGTTCAGTATCTTCAATAACTTTAATAACAATTCTGTCACCTAATGGTTTTAACATAATTTTCTCTCCTTTTCTCCATACTGGTCATTCTGAACTTGTTTCAGAATCTACTCATCTGAGATCCTGAAACAAATTCAGGATAAACCTCTACATTATATTTATATAACGGTTTTTGGAAAAAATTAATTTTCTTAAGGAAAAATTAATTATCTGATGGAAAAGGATATGAATATCTAGAATTTGATAGGATCTTTCCCTACAATACATTAAAAATAAGCCGATAGGGAGGCTCGAACTCCCGACCTACTCATTACGAATGAGTTGCTCTACCGACTGAGCTATATCGGCTTAAGATATTAAATCGTCAACCAACTAGATATAACACAACATCAGTTGAGGTTTTACACCAACAGTGGTTGCATTACTCAAAAATTATCTACCTAACAAGCTGAACTGTCAATAACTCCGCCGCCCAATACTGTATCTCCGTCATACAAAACTACAGATTGACCGATCGCAATTGATTTTTGTAAGTCGTCGAATATAACTTCGATTTTGCCGTCAGATAAAGGTTTTGCGGTAACATTTACCGGTTCTTGAGTTGAACGGATTTTCGCTTGTGCTTTAATTTCTTCTTTCAAATCATCAAACGCTATCCAATTGAAGTTTGTTGCTGTTAAAGATTTTTTGAACGTTTTGTCTGCAGGACCAACTACAACTTCGTTTGTATCTTTGTTTAGTGATAAAACATATAACGGTTCGCTTGCAGAAACTCCAATTCCTTTTCTTTGTCCGATTGTGTAGTTCCAAATTCCTTTGTGTGTGCCTAAAATTTTGCCGTTTGTGTCAACGATGTTGCCCTCTTTTTCTTTAATTCCTAAGAGTTCGTTGTAATCTCCATCGTAAAAGTCTTGGCTATCAGGTTTTTCAGCGACATCAAGTCCGTTTTCTTTCGCAATTTTTCGGATTTTGTCTTTTGTGTAAGTTCCGAGAGGTAAAAGTATATTTTTAAGCTGATCTTGTTTAAGTCTGTAAAGGAAATATGATTGGTCTTTGTGTGGCGCAAGTCCTCGTTTTAAAAGGAATCTACCGTTTTCTCCTTCTTCTACTCTTGCATAATGACCGGTTGCAAATTTGTCAAATTCTAACCCGTTTTCTTTTGCCATCAAAGGTAATGCTCCGAATTTTACCAACGCATTGCACCATACGCAAGGGTTTGGGGTTCTGCCTTGAATATATTCGGATTTAAAGTTTTCAAGAACGATTTTTTCATATTGTTCAACGCAATTAAAAACGTAATATGGAATATCAAGCTGCTTTGCGATTTTGCGAGCTTCTTCAATATCTTCAACTTCATCAGGTCCATAACACGCATTTTTATGTCCTGTTTTTAATGCCATTCCGTCTTTACCCCAGATTGACATTGTTGCGCCAATGACTTCATGCCCTTGTTGTTTTAAAATAAGTGCTGCGGTTGAAGAATCTACTCCGCCTGATAATCCTACTAATACTTTCATTATTATTCCTTTGCTATAAATATTCGTTATACCTAAACATCTATATATTATTCAATTATAAGCATGTTAATAAGTCAATAAGTTGTTGACAAAATTTTTTCTTTTTGTTTTAATCGATTTTGTAAGGAAAAAAGAAATGAATTTACAGACTACTAAAAATTTAACTTGCTGTTGTTGTAAGAACCGATGTTAGGGACTTACGATAATTGTTATGCTGAAATTTTTACACTAACACATATATGAGTTCCCTAATTTGATTTTTTAGGGAACTCAATTTTTTTATGGAGGAAAAATGATTAATAATATAAATGCAACTACCCCTAAGTCTGTACCGTTTAAAGGTGCTTTAGACGGCGTAGTAACAAATACTTTAAGAACACTTGATACAAACCCGATGGCAAACGCAGTAGGAATTGACCTTTTCGCTATGGTTGCGCCACGAACTTATGTTGATACAAAAGAACGCAACAAATATGCAGGTGCAGAAACTTTCTTTAGAGAATTTACAGGAACTTTGATTGTCTGCCTTTCTGCAAGTTGGTTTGCGAAAATGATTTCTCATGCGGCAAATAAATTCTTAAATCCAGAAACTCCGATTAACCCAAATTCTTGGTTTTCTAATGATAGTTTGAATTATTTGCGCTCAACTTGGGAAAATACTAAAAATACAAAATCTTATGTAACAAATATCTTGGACGACATTTCAGGTAGAGATGGAAAAGAAACACGAAACTTCAAAGATATTGAATGGGACAAAGTCGATTGGATTGACGAAAAGAAATGGTCAAAATTCGATTGGGATGACGAAAGCTTGGAAGGTGTTCACTCAAAATTAAAAGACAAAAACTCAATTATTTCTACAATAACAAACCTTATAGACAATAAAGAGTTGACACCTTCTGATAGCAAAAAATTGCAAAATATTATTGAATTGAGATTGACAAATGCGCTTAAGGCGGATAAAGTTACGGCAAAAAATTCAACTAACTCTGTTTCAGCTTCACTTCATAACCTTCTTAGAGATGCGGTAGATTTGGGCAGAGATGTGTTTACTAACTCGAAAATTAAACCGGATGAAGCGATTGCAAAGATTTTGAAAATCAATAAGGTTAAGAGCGTTGGAGCGTTGGCTTTGGCATCAACTTTAGGGTTGACAAACCAATATATTAACAGAAAAATCACAGAAAAAAGAACCGGTAAAAAAGGTTTTGTTGGCGATTTGGATTACAAAAACCAAACAAAAGCGAAGAAAAATGATAATAGTAAATCATTCTGGGCGCAAAAAATTGTTGCAAGTTTAGGAATGGCAGCAATGGCAATTGGTGTTATGAAGGTTAAATCTCCAAAGGATTTCTTGAAAAAACTGGAATTTACAGGACCTGTGACTAGTGGAAACGTAATCAAAACTGTTTACGCATCAACTTTGATAGGTAGATTTTTGGCATCTGACAGTAAGGATGAATTGCGAGAAACTGCGACAAGAGATTACTTAGGTTTCTTGAACTGGCTTGTGTTCGGCGGCTTTGCAGCTAAAGGTATTGCAAATATTTTGGATAAGGATCGCAAGAATTTGTTCAATATCTCAAAAGAAGGTAAGGGTGTAAAACATTGGTTGAATGACTTGTCGCTAAAATCGCATAATGAAATTGCTGCGCAAGGAAAAGAATTTGCTAAGAAAAATATGTGGAAAATGAATGTTGCACATGTTGCCGGATTAGCTTACTCAACCCTTGCATTAGGAATATTGTTGCCGAAATTGAATATTTTGATAACAAAACATAAGCATAAAAATGATGTAAATGCGCAAAAAAGGGAAAAGTAAGTGAGAAGTGAAAGGTGAAACGTGAAAAGACCTTATCGAAAAAGAGGTTTTGGTTCATATTACCAACATTTCCTTCTTTCCCCTCGCCCCTTGTGGGAGAGGGTAGGGTGAGGGGTTACAATAAAGTCCTCCCTTGAGGGAGGATTAAGTTGGGTGCTAATTTCAAATTTTTGCAAAATATATAAAGTGACTGTCACCCTGAACTTGATTCAGGGTCTATCAATGCTGATAAAAGATTGCGGAATAAATCCGCAATGACAAATCTTGATAATATAAAAAAACATGTCATTGCGCACTTGTTGCGCGATCTCTTTTGAAGAATTGAGAACTTTTGCGAAAAAATATATAAAAAATAAACCAAAAAACCTTTCCAGATAAGGGCTTTTCACTTTCCACTAAAAAATGTGGGGCTGGATACCTATCCCGCCGCATAATCTAAAACGCTGCGGTCAATAATTTGTAAATAAGTTCTTTGTTATTTTTATCTTGTTTTTCAATAATTTTTTGGATTTCTTCGTCAAGATTTTCAGGAATATTTACTGATGAAAATTTGAAAAAATCTATCAATTCGACATCCAAAACTTTTGCGATTTTTTCTAAAACATGCAATGAAGGATAAAATCTCCCCGATTCGATACCGGAGAGCGAAGATGTTTCAAGGTCAATCATTTCGGACAACTTTTCTTGCGTTAATCCTTGCGATTTTCTGATAGATTTTATTCGTTTCCCTAAAAGTTTCTTGTTATCCATAATCTAATAATACCCGTATTAAACAATAAAAATAAGCAATAATATCACTTGATTTTTATTAAAAATCCGTAATAAGTACGCAAAACCCCTTGACAATCACTTAAAAATAATTTAAAATAAGTGTATATCTACTAGTTTTATGCAAAACTAAGATTCGTACATGCACAAAATGGCTATAACATAGAGTAATAAGAGAGTAGATTACAAAAAAAGAAAGGTGAAAAGATTATGACAAAACGTTTTGGCTTCACACTTGCAGAGGTGTTGATTACTTTAGGTATCATCGGGGTAGTTGCCGCTATGACAATGCCAACATTGATGAACCAAACACAAGGTGCGCAATACAAAACTGCTTACAAAAAAGCACTATCAGCTTTATCTCAAGCAGTAACTTTGAACGTTGCATTGGATGAATGGAACTTTGCTGATGCTGATAATGACAAATACAAAATTGAAGAAATGTTGTCAAACAGAATGAATGTTGTAAGAACCGAAACCGGTTGGGATAACGTAAAAGATGCTAAAGGTAAAGATTATGCCGTAGCTGGTGGCGGAGAAGAAACTTCTGGCGGAGAAATCGATTTAGGCGATAGCAACATTACATTATTCTTTAATGATGGTATTATGTTCTCATTTGATCCATCTCAAACAGGTTGTACAGAAGCAGAAGGTGCTGATGCAAATCCATGTTATGGCTTTATTGACGTAAATGGCGTAAAAGCTCCAAACAAACTTATCAAATGTGACAATGCAAGCTCATCAGCAACAAGTTGCGAAATCAAAAATCCTACAGACGTATATCCAGTAGTATTCTATGATTCAACTGTTTTACCTTCTACTGTTGCAGCAAAAGCAGTATTGTATAGCAAATAACACAACTAACTCCTTCCCTTAATTGAGGGAAGGTAGGGATGGGTGCTTTCCCGTAGGGAAAACATAAAACCTTGAGGAGAGGTAATACTTCTCAAAAAACTATACACAAAGTTCTTTGTTTAAAGAATAAAAATTAATTAACCAAAGAACTAAAAAAAGATCGAATCTTTTTGTCGGTGGGAGCAATCCCACCGTTTTTTTATGCAATTTGCTCCACTTATCAACATTTGAAGTATGAATGAATATTGTTACAGGGAGCTACATACGTAAGAGCTACTTACCAACATTTGAAGTATGGATGAATATTGTCGCAGAGGGCTACGTGCGTAGCACACTATTCTTTTACGTAGTCTAATGCCATTTCTAAGATTACTTTTACATGCTCGTCAATCAAGGAATAATAAACATTTTTCCCTTGCTTTTCTGCTTTAACCAATTTTGCAGTACGTAAAATTTTTAACTGATGTGATACCGCAGATTTAGTCATATCAAGCAATACTGCCAAATCGTTTACGCACAATTCAGCTTCTTCCAAAGCCCAAAGCAACCTAATTCTTGTACTATCTCCCATTACCTTGAAAAAATCCGACAAGTCATAAAGCTCCGTCAAATCAGGCATATCAGGAGAAATTTTTTCAACAATCTCGGGATTTATCGCTTCACAATCAGTTTTTCTTATTTCCATACTTATATTATAGTTTAACAATTGTTCAATTGTCAAACTTTTGTAACAATCCCCCATCTATATATTGACAATTGAATAGTTGTTCAATTATAATACTAATAGAAATACATTAATGAGGATGAAACTATGTGCGAACATGAACACAACCACGAAGAAGAAAATGAAAAAGGTGTATCAGTAAGAATTACGCTTGCTGCTCTAATCTTCATTGTCGCAATTTTACTGCACCCAACGGGGTTAAACAGGTTTTTAATCTACATTTCAGCATACTTAATTGTCGGTGCTGATATAGTTTTGAAAGCAATAAAAAACATATTTAAAGGCGAAGTTTTTGATGAAAACTTTCTTATGGCAATAGCCACTGTTGGCGCAATTTGTATTGGTGAATACCCAGAATCTGTAATGGTTATGCTACTTTACCAGCTAGGCGAAAAATTGCAAGACAACGCAGTTGAAAAATCCAAACAATCAATATCTTCACTAATGAACATCCGACCGGATTACGCAAACATCGAAATCAATGGCGAATTAATCAAGAAAAAACCAGAAGATGTAAAAATCGGCGACATAATAACAGTTAAAGCAGGCGAAAAAATTCCGCTAGATGGCGAAATTATTGATGGAGAGGCATCTGTTGACACATCCGCTCTTACAGGTGAAAGCGTTCCTCGCACTGTCAAAAAAGGTGATAAAGCAGTTAGCGGCTGCATTAACACAAACGGACTTTTGACAATCAAAGTCGAAAAAGAATTTGGGCAATCAACTGTTTCCAAAATCCTTGAACTCGTTGAACACGCAAGCTCTAAAAAAGCAAAAGCCGAAAACTTTATAACCAAATTTGCAAGATATTACACACCAATCGTAGTTTTTGGCGCAATCGCTCTTGCCGCAATTCCTCCACTACTTTTCGGCACACAATTCAATATCTGGTTTCAACGTGCGTTGACCTTCCTTGTAATCTCTTGCCCTTGCGCATTAGTAATTTCAGTGCCTTTAGGATTTTTTGCAGGAATTGGCGGAGCTTCAAAATCAGGTATCTTAATCAAAGGTGCTTGCTACATTGAAGCACTTTCCAAACCTTATGCCGTTGTGTTTGACAAAACAGGAACTTTAACCAAAGGAACATTCAAAGTTACCCAAATCCACCCTGTTGATGGGATTTCCGCTGATAAATTGTTGAAATACGCAGCATACGCAGAAAACTATTCAACACACCCGATAGCAACATCTTTAAAAGAGGCTTATGGTGAAAATATCAACACATCTTTAATCCAAAACGTCGAAGAAATCGCCGGAAATGGTATAAAAGCACAAATCGACAATTCTGAAATTCTTGTCGGAAACGGCAAATTGATGAATAAATTCAATATCAAATATCTTCCGCAACAAAACGCCGGAACTGTAATATATGTGGCAAAAAACGCTGAATTTATCGGCTCAATCACGATTTCTGACGAATTGAAACCGGATTCCAAAGCCACAATCCATAACCTTAACAAAAAGCAAATTCAAACGGTAATGTTAACCGGCGACAACTCAATTCCGGCAGAATACACCGCAAAAGAACTAGAAATCCAAAAAGTTTACTCAGAACTACTTCCGGCACAAAAAGTAAAGAAATTGGAAAAATTGATTTCGACCCAAAAAGATAGCGTAATCTTTGTTGGAGATGGAATTAATGATGCGCCTGTTTTGACAAGGGCAGATGTCGGAATTGCAATGGGCGGATTAGGCTCTGATGCAGCGATTGAGGCTGCAGATGTTGTGATAATGAATGACAATCCGTCAAAAGTTGTTACAGCAATAAAAATTGCGCAAAAAACAATGCAAATAGTTAAAGAAAACATCATCTTTGCGCTCGGAATAAAAATCTTGTTCTTAATTTTAGGAGCATTCGGCATAATCACAATGTGGGGCGCAGTTTTTGCCGACGTTGGTGTAACATTGATTGCAGTTCTAAATTCGTTAAGAGCGTTGAAAGAATAGATACTTTTCAATAACACTAACTAAAAAGCTTTTTAGCTCTCATCTTCTCTGTTTCCTGGTTCCCACTCTTCTATACGACCAGCACATGGACATTGTTCAGTACACTCGTTAACTTTTGAGCAATCAACTTCTTCAGGATCTTCAGACATGTCTAAACAAGTATTTTTC
>CALEJY010000036.1 GCA_937898445.1 uncultured Candidatus Melainabacteria bacterium
GGCGATTTTATTTTCTCTGTAACTGATAACGGAAACGGTATTCCACAGAGTGATATTCCGAATCTGTTTAAAAGATTTTCTCAAGGTACTGCAAGAAAACGTTCTACAGGTACAGGTTTAGGCTTGTATTTGTCAAGACAGATTATTGAAGCTCATAATGGGAAAATTTGGGTAGATAGTAAAGTAGATAAAGGTAGTGAATTTTCTTTCCTATTAACAGATGTTGTTACTGATGGAAAGACAGAAGAAAGACAGGTTTCAAATGGCTAAAAACGTCAGAGTTCTTATCGTAGAAGATCATGATATGGCTCGTATGGGATTATCAGTAGTATTAGGAAACAACGATAAAATTGAAGTCGTTGGAATGAGTGCTGACGGTCAAGATGGCGTTGATAAGGCATTAGAACTTATTCCTGATGTTGTAATCATGGATATCGGCTTGCCGACAATTGACGGAATTGAAGCTACTAAAAGAATTAAATCTCAAAATACTAAAATTAAGGTTTTGATGTACACGTCAAGAGAAGATGAAGATGATATATTTGATTCGTTCAAAGCCGGTGCAGACGGTTATATCACCAAAGGTGCAACTTCAGAACAAACTGTTTCTGCGGTTTTGGCGGTATCAGAAGGTGCCGGCTGGCTTGATCCTGCAATTGCAAAAGTTGTGCTTACAAATATCAGACGTGGAAATTCTTCTAACGAAAAACGTGGTGAAATTAATTATAAATTAGGTAAAAATCTTTATGGTTTGACAGAAAGAGAAATGGAAGTTTTGGCGTTAATTGTAGATGGCTTAACTAATCCACAAATTGCAGAAAAACTTGTTATTACTATTTCTACAACCAAAACACATGTTCACAGTATTTTGCAAAAACTTTATGTAAATACACGTTCTAAAGCTATTTCTATGGCAATGAAGGAAGGTTTGGTTTAATGCTATACGCATTGTTGGGAATTGCTGCTGCATTTTGTGCTTATATTCAGTGGGGAGATGAAATTCCTGTTCCTTATGTTGAAAAAAATCAAACTAAACAAGAAGCCAAATATATTCACAACGTAAATAAAAGAGCTGAAAAAGAAAAATATGAACGTACTAAAATGAACCGTAATCCGTCAGGATATATGACAGTTGAGGAGTATGAGGAGCTTTCTGCGCCAAAAGATAGAATGACTATGGAAGTAGAAATTCCTAAAATTCCTACTCCTGCGGATATGATTTATGTTCCGCAACCAAATTATAAAATTGCAAGATATAACAACCCTCCCGGAAGTCCTGAAATTACAATAACCGATACCTTGTATAAAAGATGGCAGCAAAATGCGCAGGGAATTGTTTCTCCGGATTTTAAAAGACTGGTATATCCGTCAGTTTATTATTATCCTAATAGTGGCTCTACGGCTTGTGATTTGTTTGTAATTAACCTTGAAGAAGCCAAATCTAATATGGATAGAATTTTGACTGCTAACACGGTTCATAGGTTATCTGAGCCGATTTTGTCAACCGAAAAAACAAACGACAATTATTTTACGTTCAGAACTCTAACTCCTATTGATTTCACTCCTGATGGAACAAAATTGTTAGTTAAAGAAAAAATTGGTAATACTCGTGATGGGATTTGGAAAACCACACCGGTTGTGTATGATTTTTCTGTTGGAAATTCTTATAGTTTGGCAGATGTAAGAGATGCGATAGTTTATTATTGGAAAGAAACTAAAGGTCTTAATTTGAATGATAAACGCTGGGATATTTATCCTTTGGGCTTTTCATCAAGTAATCCGAATTGGGTTGTCGTAAATGCAGTAGCTTATACAGGCAGCACTCCGGTTAATCTTGGAACTTGGATTGTGACTGCGCATGGTGAAAACCCTAAATTGATGACTATGGATAATTCATCAACTGTTCAAATTGGTATGAATGGTTATAAGTTGGTTAAAGATGGTGTTGTAGCACCTAGTATTACAGAAAAAGAAGAACAACAACTTAAACGAGTTGAAAAAGCGACTGAAAAACAGAAAAAAGCTGAAGATAAAGCTGAATTAAAGGCTCTAAAAAATTCATATAAAGCTAAAATTAAAGAAATGGATGCGGAATTTAAAGAAACCCAAAAAGATTACGCCTTGAGAGAAAAAATTCAAAGCTCTACATCTGGCAATGAAGCTATTGAAAAATATAAGGAAATAAAAGCAGAACAAGAAAACAAAAAAGAAGCCGAACTTTGGAAACAAAAAGCAAAAGAATTAAAAGAGTTGCAAAAACAACAGGCAAAAGAAGCAAAGCAACAAAATAAGTAATATTATTTTTTCAAGAATGGCTCAATTATATCTATCAATTTTAATAACATGGCTTTGATATTTTCATCAATAATCGCTTTTGATATAAATTTTTTTAATTCAAAAAGTTCTACCTTTTTCTTAGCTCTATAAATTTTAGGAGCGTATCTGTTATATGTATTTTTTGCATCAATATTTTTTGCTAATATTATTTCATCTGTACTATATTTTTTAGCAATACGATGTATTTTGTTTTTTAGTTTCGTGTTTTCTTTTATTAGTTCTTTATAATCTGCTTTATCATAGCTTGAGTAATAATCACGTAAATTTAATTTTTGAGTTCTTATATTTGCTTCTGCTGTATAATGTTTTTGTAAAACCGGCATAATTTCAGTTTCAGCCTCCGTAAATTGGAGTTTTCTTGGCGGAATGTCTTTTGGATACTTTCTTCGACCAGTAAAAGACATGTTAAAATTGTTTGTGTTATGTGTAGAAAGTAAATTGATGTTCATAATTCATTTAAAATTCATAAAAATAAAATTTGCGCAAATTTTAAATATTGTTAATAATTTTTAATTTTTCGGTTCGAGATAATTTTTTAATCCTTCTTTCTTCTTTCATTGCATCGGATTTTGTTTTAAATTCTTTTTGGTAAACAATTTTGACTGGTTTATGCGAACGAGTATATTTCGCTCCTCTGCCTTCAAGATGAGCTTGAAAACGCCTTTCAACATCGTCTGTATAACCGCAATACAGAGTGTTTTGTTCTGTCAAAAGGATATATGTGTAATATTTTTTATCCATAATATATTAATAAATAAAAAAGACGGTTTTTTGAACCGTCAATTAATGTATTTCTTTTTCTTTTTTCTCTAAACTTTTTTATTATGCTCTAGCAAACAGATGTAAAACCACCAGATGAAGCTCCACAAGATGAAGTTGCGCCACCAGAAAATCCTCCATCACATCCACCTGAGAATGAACTTCCATCAGATGATGAAAAACCGCCTTCTGATGATAATGTAGATACTGCGCTAGAAAAATCACCTAAAAATCCGCCGTTATAAGCAACTGTATCGCCACAATCAGCATATTGAGTATAATCAACTGCAAACGGATTGCTTGATGAAAACATATCATATACTTTTGTTTCAAATAAACTATGAGATTGGTTCATTGCTAAAGAACCAGCTGTTTCGATTGATTCGGAAGGTTTTGTGCTTCTGATATTATTAGTTCTTGTTTGTGAAGATTTAGCTAAGATGTCGTTCATATCTGCTCCTATTAATATCTCGTGTACATTTATATAAACAAATATTTTTTTGCTCAATTTCAGCATGTGTCTTTTTCTTTACAATACTTAACACAATATATCAATCCATCGGTTTACATGCTTAAAACTACCGGTTGATGTGCATTTCAAATATCTCCTGTATTGTATATGTGTGAGGATAGGATATGTTGAAGAAATTTTTATTAACACTAATACTTATTTTAACAGGCTTGAGTGCCTTTGCTGCGGACAATTTTTTAAACTCCGTAGTTATTGACAATGTAGATGGCGAAACTTCTGTTGTTTTGCGATCAGATGAAGTAGCAAAAGTAAAAAGAGAAATTGAATCTCCAAATAAAATTGTTATTAATTTAAAAGGGATTAAACAGTCGCCGGATATTAATACAATGTATAAAAACACAACACGTGTAAAAGGTTTGGCAATTCAGAGTGAAAAGAATAACGAATTGAAGATTTATATTGAAGCACCTGAAATTGCGAAAGCAAATATTGTGTTTGAAACTCCAAATTCAGCACCGATTACCGTATCTAGTGCAGTGAGCGAAGGAAAAGTTTTGTGGTGTGTTGTGTCAATTATGTTGTTGTTGCTTGTAATGAAATCAGCAAGAAATGCAAGACCTAAAACGCCTGCGAAACCTGATATAAATGAAATAATAAAAGAAAGAGAAAAAGCATTATACAGAAATTTCCAAAAAGAAGTTTCTACAATGCCAAGCATGAATTATAGGTTAAAAGGCTATTCTAAACACGTATTGAAGGGTGAAACTATCAGAAGTTACGAAAGTAGAATGACAACAAGAGTGTAGTAGAAAATTGCTCCTTCCCTTGATTGAGTGAAGGTTGGGATGGGTGCTATCCCGTTAGGGAAATGTCATAATCTAGGACGTTTAGTGAATGGTGAGTGGTGAATAGTCCGTATCAGAAAAATCACTACCCTCTCTCTTTGTGAGAGGGCGCAGTTCTTAACGAACGAAAGTGAGTATTAGAACTGCGAGAGAGGGTTAAATGCGGAGGAAGGATTGTTTTTTTGTCTTGCGCAGACGGCGGGAACTTTTTGTGTAAAAATTTTCCATAATAGGATAGCACCCACCTAATTCCTCCCTCAATAGGGAGGATAATGTATCCACTTGAAAAACTTTAGAAAATCTGTTAAAATGAAAATGTAATATAGAAATAGAGAGGAATAAGTATGAATTTTAAAAGAAACAAGCTCATCGGGGGGGGGGCAATGGTTTTACTGATA
>CALEJY010000037.1 GCA_937898445.1 uncultured Candidatus Melainabacteria bacterium
CTCACAAAACGTGACATTTAGTCACCTTTTGTTCGGCACAGTCTCATTAGGGAGGAAACATTTCATGTCTGATTTTCAACAATGGGCGAGGAGAGAGAAGGAAGTGTTGGGGATATAAACCAAAATAATTTCAACTATAAGGTCTACTCACTATTCACCACTCATCATTCACTTATTTATAACGATACGGTCTTTTCACGTTTTACTTCTCACTTTTTACTAAAAAATTAACAATAATTTTTCAAAGTTTCGTTTATTCTTTCAACCATTTCTTCTTTCAAGAATTTAGGAGAACAAATTTCGCATTCTGTGCCATATCTCATTATTCTTTTCAAAAGTTGTTCAAGATCTTCGTTTTTGTTCACAATAACATGGCTTCCGTCAGATTCGATTTTATCTAATCTTTCCCAATCTCTTAGTTTATAATTTTTTGCAAGTCTGTTTTTAATTTTGAAAACTACAGTTGTTGGAATTGAAGCAGAAGATGCTGCTACAGGAAGTTGTTTAATTGATTTTATGTTTTCAATCGGAATTTCGTAAACTCTACTTCCGCTATTACCCATGACTTTTAAACAGATTTTTCGTTTTACATAAGTTTGTTCAAGCGGGGAGCAAATCAAATTTAACTCTTGTCCCTTATCATTAGTAAAAATAATTTCTAATTTCTGTTTATCTTGGCAATATTTTTGGCATTGCTTTACTTGTTCTACCATTTCAGAATGGTAAAAAGATAGGTGCAAGTTTTTAGTATTGTCTGCAATTTGTGAGTAACTTTGAGCGCATTCATCATAGCGCATTTCAAGTTTTCGCAATACTTCATTGAAATGTGTTCTAACTTTCCCGATAGGCAAGAGATTTCTAGCCTCTTTTAACAATTCAATACTTTTAATGTCATCAAGGTCAAGTTTGATTTTGTATATTGAACTGTACATGTGGTATTTGCCTTGCGATTTTTTTACTTTCATTCCAAAGATTTTTAATGCGTTCAAATATTTGTTAAGTGTAACGTGAGTGTTTGATGTTCCGTCATAATTTCCGTCAGAGAAAAGTTCTATAACATCTGCAAATTCAACGTCACCATCGTATAACATTTTTATAAATGTAAATAATTTGATGCAGGCATCATTGCATTTTTCTGTATATTTTCTAACCACAATAGTACCCCGCTTTCATATCTTTCAATAATTGAACAAATTTTTCTTTAAAATCTTCTGGTTCAAGAATTTTGCATTTTGGACCAAATTCCAAAATCCTTTGTTTTGCGAAAAACTCGTTAGATGTCGTCATTTCAACAACAATTTTATTGTCACTTTGTTCTAATATTTTTTCGTTATCATTAAGTTCAATATTATTATCATTCAATTCATATTTGATTTTAATTTCATCAAGTGGAGTTGTTTGCGTATGTTGGAACTTGATTTCATCAATGTTTTTAACTCTGCTTACCAAAAATGTTCCATATTGCATATATTCCAAACCTGTTCCGCAAAGATAAATTTTGTCATTTGAAATTTCGATTTTTTCAGAAATAATTTCAATATGTTTTTCGCCGGAATTTGGAGAGTTGTAAGTTATAACAATTTGATCTTGTCTGTTGCAACAATCAAGCAGATCTTTTAAGATTTTTTTATTAACATCTTTTAATGGAGAATATTTTCTCAAATTTGCTGCAAAATCATCTTTTTTAAGATATTTGTTAAGCTTTTCAAAAAAGTTATCCATCGCCAAAAGTTCTTCTACCGTCATATTTTTCACAATGCTTTTGAAAACGGTAGTCAAACTTCTTTGTTCTTCCGGTGTGAATTTTAATTCAAATGGATGCTCTGAAATATAGTAGCGAGAAATTTTGTCATCGCCCTTAATTCTTTTTATTTCACAACCAAATCTTTTTAGAGAGTTCATGTAAACTCTGAATGTATCAATAGAAATTTTTTCTCTTAAATAAGGATGATTAAATATATAGTCACTTATTTCGTCATAACTTTTCGGTCCTTCAGTAAGAAGATTAAAGATTAATAAAGCCTTGTAACCTGTGAAAGACATTAGGTTATAGGTGACTTTTTGGTTTTTGATAAATTGTTTCATACACATCTCCCCATCTTTAATAATAATACCATAGATTTTTTAGCATGGGCAAATTTTATATGTGATTTTACGAACATCATTTTTTGTCAATCAAAATTTTGCTCATGTTTACGTAATTTCATTAAGATTTCTTCATTAAGATTTAAGAACTTGAATTTTTCTTTGTGTTATCAAGGGGCATGGGCAATTGTAAATTTTATTTTGCATTTCTTTACTTGTCAATTTTTTTACTTAGATTTACATTAATAAACGTGGAGGGGCTACAAAGAGAGTAGCAAACATAACCCCAAAAACGGTAGCAGGAGATAGTTTCAAAGAAAAAGAGGTGATGGCATTAAGATAGTTGGAGATCTTAGAGAAAAAGAAAATGTTAAAAGATTTATTAAGAAAATTATTAAGAAAAATTGGTAAAAGTTTTGAACAATAGAAGTGCAATGATTAGGGATTTTTTTTATAAATTATTTGGGAATTAAAAAAGAATTTATGGGGATGAGGAGATAGTTGAAATTTATAAAGCTTGCGTTATCGCAAGCTTTTTTATATTATATATGTATGAATGATGAGTTGGAAACAAAACTTGTTATAGGGTTAATGTCTGGTACTTCTTGCGATAGTATTGATGCAGGTTTGTGCGAAGTTCATCCCGATTTGTCTGTAAAACTTATTTCCGGCATAAATTACAAATACCCAGAACATATTAGGGCAAAAATTTTTCAATTGTTTTCTGGCGACGCAACGATTAAAGATGTTTGTCAGATGAATTTTGCGATTGGACATTGTTTTGCAGAAGCTTGTAAAGTATTGATTTCAGAACATCAAAAGCCTGATTTTATAGCAAGTCATGGTCAAACAATATATCATTCGCCAAAAGAAGAAAAATTAGATAAAATTTCTTTAAAAAGTACATTACAAATTGGAGAAAGTTCTGTTATTGCGAGAGAAACAGGCTGTTTGACTATTTCAAATTTTAGAGAAGCTGATATTGCAACAGGTGGCGAAGGAGCGCCTTTGGTTTGTTTTGCGGATGAAAAATGGTTCAAACCTTTGAAGAAAAATGTTTTAGTGCAAAATATCGGTGGAATTTCAAATGTAACAGTAGTTTCAAAGGATTTCCCAACATTTGGTTTTGATACAGGGTTGGGAAATATTATGATTGATTATTGTATGAACAAATTCTTTAACCAACCTTATGACAAAGATGGAAAAGTTGCAGATTCAGGAAAGGTTTGCGAAAGTTGGTTGGAATGCTTAATGCAAGATGAATATTATTTTAAAGTTCCGCCAAAAACGACAGGCAGAGAATATTTTTCTCCTGAATATATTGAAAATGCTTTAAGATTTGGCCCTAAAAAGCCAGAAGATATTATTGCAACAGTGACTGCGCTTACTGCAAAAACTATTGCAAAAGCTTATGAAAACTTTATTTACCCAGATATTGATGTCGAAGAAGTTATTATTGGTGGCGGAGGTGCTTATAATCCGACATTGATGAAATATTTAAGACATTATTTGCCAAAACATGTAAATCTTAAAACACATGAGGCTTATGGAATTTCAAACAATTTCAAAGAAGTTATGGCATTTGCACTGTTGGGTTATTGCACATATTATAATATCCCGAATAACTTACCTTCATGTACAGGTGCATCTAAGCGAGTTGTACTAGGTAAGTTGACTAATTGCTAAATTCCTTTTAGCTAATAGGATTATTATATTAACATTTATTAATCAAAAAACTATAAAAAATAGCAAAAATTTTTTTTAGTTGTATTAATGTATGTAGCTGAAATAAAAAATAGTTAGTAAAAAAAAGAAAAGGAGATCTATAATGGTTAATAATTTAGCATTCATTACCGGTAGAGAAATGGTAAAAATCGACCCCAAAACATTAAACAAATCAGTAGAAGTAATTAAAGCATCATCAATTTTGCCAAAAGCAAAAAATATTGTAATGCCAAAAGCTCCATCTTCTCAACAAGTTGTTTATACTAGCCCTTACGCATCAGTAGGCGATCTTGCTGAAAAATGTGTTGCTGGTAACAAATTAAACTTGTCTATCTAAGTAATTTTTTATGGCTAAAGGAATGTACCTGATTGTGTCGGAAGCTAAAACCCCGTACGCACTCAGGTCATTTTTTGCCAAATCTCCAGCCAAACCGTGTAAATAAACACCCAAAACTGTACTATCAAAAATATTCATTTTTTGTGCTAATAATCCGCTAATCACACCTGCCAAAACATCTCCGCTTCCTGCTTTTGCAAGCGCACTATTTCCTGTTATGTTAATATAAATTTTTTCGTTATTGCAAACAATTGTTTGATGAGATTTCAAGACTGTAACACAATTATATTTTTTAGATATTTTTTGTGCAGATTGTTGCATATTATTCAAAATATCTTCTAATTCGCAATTCAAAAGTCTTGCAGCTTCTTTAGGATGTGGGGTTAAAATTGTGTTTTGCGGTAATGCGATTTGTGTTTTGGATAAAATATTTAACCCATCAGCATCAATAACAGTCGGCAAATCATTTTCAATTGCGAGTTTTATGGTGTTATGAAAGATATCTTCAGCTTCTTTTGAAGTTGATAAGCCACAACCGATTAAAAGAACTGTTGAGTTTTTTATGATATTTGAAATTTCGGATAACGGAGCTAAAACAACTTCGGGAGCCTGATATGAAACCGCTTTTAAAGCATTTTCATGGCTTGC
>CALEJY010000038.1 GCA_937898445.1 uncultured Candidatus Melainabacteria bacterium
CTATAAATTCCTTTTTTGAACATCCTTTTCGAAACATTTTAATTATTATAATTTTGTTTCATTTATTTGGAAATCCTTTTTCTGATTTATGGACACCTGTTCAAGAAGATGATGGTACATATTGTATGAAAACAAAAATTTTTGATGGGGAAAAAAGAACATTTTGCTCAAAGGATGAAAAAGATCTAATTGCATTTAAAAATTGTTTAAAGTCTCCTCAAGTAAAAATAATGCAAATGTCTGAAAAGAGATATTTTGGAGATTATTCTCAGGCTACAGATGATTCGTTTTATCCAGTTTGTAAGCCAGTATCTGTTTGGGAAAAGAAAGATAATGAAGTTCAAGAACAAAACGTGGAAAATAAGGATGAAAATGAAATAATTCAAACTGCGGTTAATGAATATAAAAAAGAAAAACATAAAGAAGAAGCTCAAAGATATGGAGTATCCGTTAGCTGTTATGAAAAATTTAGACCGATTTATATGCAAAAAGGAGATAAGATTTCTCTTGAAGAAATACCTTGTTCTAAAAAAGAAGGTCAGTCAATTAAAAATCAGCTAAGAAAAGAGGAAGAAGAATTTAATAACCGAGAATACGCATTAGATGATACTGAAGTTGTATATAGCAATGCAGGCATGCCAAAGAGTTTAGTATTGAAAGGAGTTCCGATAATATGTTTTGAACATGCTAATATTGGTGATAATAGTAAGTGCACGCCAAAACAACTTGACACTATTAAAGAATTCTACAAAAATAATCAAGAGCTCGATTGGGAAAAAGAATATTTTGAATATTAAAGTTGTCTATATATAATAAAAAACTCCTCAATATATTTTAGAGGAGTTTTTATTGCTTTTAGTCACTCAGAGATACGACGTTAAACGAGAAGAAACTTTTTTATGCTGGTTAATATAAATTTATTATAATTGAGTTAAAACATACCCTTGTACATCAAAATAACATCTGTGATACAATTCTATTAATAAATAGGAAAAGTGTTTTATGGAAGAAAATAATATAGATGAAGCTATCGCTTTTATACAAAAGTTTAGTTTTAACAGTGATATTGCTAATAAGTACCCAAAAGATTTATTTTATTATTTTTTAAATTCTCAATTTATAAAACTTAAAAAAGAAACTCGTAACAATCTAATTAAAAACTATCAAATTATAATCTCTAATAGTAACCATAGAGAACTCATTTTTCATGGAATTTATTGTGTTTTAGCACCCAAAGAATACTTTTTAGTTAAATATTTACTTGAAAATGGTACTTTTCATAATAAAAATTTTACGCAAATACCTTTCACATATGACAAAAGGATTTATTCTATGATTAGAAAGAAATGTAAATTTGTTAGAAGTTTCAAAAAACTTAAAAGTGATATTTTTTACATAAAAAATCTTGAATATTATGAAATCAATAGATTGCTTAACAAAATTAAACGTAATCCTAAAAGTATAATATTCAAGGCTAAAAAAGAAGTACAAACAATTGAATTCTCCGCTGATTCTAAATCTGAAATAAGCAATTACAGAGATAAAATAAAATCTAAGATAGAAGAGAACATGCAAAGAAAAAATATTCAATTGGAAGATTTTGAATATAAGTTTGATTGCTTTATGAGAACAAAATACTACAATTATGAGTTTGAATACCCTAAAAATTCTTATCAAACACTTATAACTTGTTATAAATATAAAGTAAGTAGAAAACGTGTTTCAAAACAATATTAAGAATCGTAAATTTAGTATATAATACTTGAAACTTTTGTAAGTAGTTAATTCAAAAATTTTTTTTACATATATTGCAGGCATAAAATAACCCGCATTGTTACATTTTAAATAGCATTGAGCAATATCTCTATGAGCAATTTGCAAGTTTTTAAATTGTTTGATTGCGTGATTTAATAAGAGAGTAAACAGAAATAAACACAAGTAATAACAGACGTTACGGCCGTTTACATAGTGTACAACTGGTCAAAATAGATTTAAAATCAAAATTTAACCTATAAGACCTAAGAGATAGAAAGGATACAATCATGAAGCCAAAATAAAAGAGCCTCAGTAAATTGACCAAGACTCGCAAATTTTATTCTTCAAAATCATTATATTAAAAATTCAAGAGTCTTTCAAGCCCTATTGGTCAATTTACGTTACAAATTGAAACTTACCTCAAAGGAGTAGCAATACTCTTGCGAGGCTTGGGAAAGTTTCAAAATTGAACGTTGAAAACTAAATAAAAAAGGAAAAAGACCATGCAAAATAACGCAATGGAAAAAATCGTTCTTTCGATAGATGAACTTGCTTTTATTAAAGTAAAACCAAATGGGAAAGCTCCGGCTTGTCGGAATGGCTTTCATAATGCGAGAGCAGGTTTTGACGTCGCAGGAACGTTAGCACAAGGTTATAATGTGGGTTTCGCAATGGAACCTAATGGATTGATTGCTATTGATATGGACGAAGACTTCGAAAAAGGGTATGAGGGTATTAATGTTATTCAAGAACTTGAAAAAGAACTGGGAGCTTTACCACCCACATATACTCAAAAGACACCTCGTGGTGGGCTACATAAAATTTTTCTTGCAAAAGGCTTAAATAACAAGCCAACTGGGAAAATTACACCTGCGGTAGATGTGAAATTTTCGGGTTATGTTCTGTTTCATGGCTCATGTGTCAATGGAAAATACTATCAAGCAATAGATGGAGTTACATCAGATGGGAAGTTAATATTTTCAAAGCTTCCAACAACTTGGCTTAATTATATTGCAAGTAGTAGTAAACTTAATAAATCTGATAAAAACTCTCCGTTTAACGACTACAAACCTGTAAGTATAGACGGAGATTTTAAACAGATGTATGATAATTGCCCATTTGTAAAAGAATGTGTTGATTCATCATCAATATTAAGTGAACCCGAATGGCATATGTTTGCTAGGCTATTAAATAATTTTAGCAATGGCGAAGAATTATTTGATATGTACAGTAAAAATCACCAAGATTATAGACAAACTGCTACAAAAAAGAAATTCTTGTATGCTAAAAAATACCCAGTTAATTGTAGATTGATTAGCGAAGTATCAGAGGTGTGTAAGAATTGTAGTAACAAATTAAAATAAAAGGAGAAAATAATATGAGTAAAGAAGCTCAAGATATAAAAGCGGTAAAAACACCGTTAACATTTGCAAAAGAAAATTTTGCAAACTGGCTTGAAGCCAAAAAAGACGTTATACCAAAGTTTGTAAGTTTTGGAACGGATTTTAGCTTAATACTTCCAGATAAGGTTGAACTTCCAGAGATAAAGAAGTACTTATTTTACTATGAAGATGAAACTTATTGCTACTCAATAAGTGAAATTGGAAAGAAAAAGATACCTTATGTAATAATCTCAAAAATTGCAAATGGAATTCCGTATAAAATTGATTTGCAACTTTTGATTAGTAACAATCGAACGGAAGAAAAACCGATTGCGACTATTTGCATAGTCTTTAAGCTTAAAGACGGGAAATTGTCAAAACCTATTTTGTTAGATAGTAGAGCAAAATCTAAACCGTCAGATTTTATTCAAGCAGTAAATAGGACAAATAACAGATTACTACTAAATCTTAATGATGAAACTTTTTTATTACTTAAAGAAAAAATCAATCAACAAAAAACAGAGACAACACTTGTATTTAAAAATGCGGGTAATGTTCGATACAAAGATTTTAACGGTCGCTTGTATGAAAACTGTTACGTTGATAAAGACGGTACGATTATTGCTAATGAAGATGGTATTGTTTGTGTAAACGGACAAACTATCAAATTAGATGACAGTTGCAAAGATAGATTGCCTAAAATGTGTTTAGAAAATATTGATATTAAACACTTACTAAAAGAGTTTATGCTTCAAGCTGAACAAGTCTATAAAAATAGGTTGGATGTATTTCTTGGTCTGGGAACAGCTTTAATGACAGTATTCATTGATGATATTTGGGAAAAACGAGCAGGTTTTCCAATAATATACTTGTATGGAGCTACCAAACAAGGTAAAAGCATTTTACAAGGAATTATCAGCAACTTTTTTGGATTTTCTAACAAGAATGTATCAATGGGAAATAGTACTGACAATGCAATTGCAATGAAATGCCATAGAGCAAATGCAATTCCCGTACTTATAAATGATTTTGATCTTTATAAGTCACAAGGTACTGCGTTTGAAAATAATATTGTTCAGTTCTATGAGGGCGGTATTAGAGAAAAGATGTATGATGGTTCAGTAATGAACCGTATGCCAATTAACACAACGGCTATCTTTTCTTCCAATTATTGTCCTTGCGATAAGCCAAAAGTTTATAACAGGCTTTTGCCTATCTACTTCCCGAATGGAGGCATAGCAACAGAATTTATAGATGATAAGTTTGTAAATAAAACCGCTCGTTCTAAAATAGTTGAGGAACTTATGAAGCTTGATAAAGAAACTATTTTTAACAAAATAAATGAAGTTGAGAAATGGTTAATCAAATCACAGTTCTTATCAGCAAAAGATAGAGAAAGCAATAATATCGCTATTGCATACACAGGCTTACTTGTATTAGAAAGTCTTTCGGGACATATATTGTCAGATAAAGATACCAAGCTTAAAGATTATTGTACTTGGTATGCCAATCTATTTGCAGAAGAAAATTCACCTGTAGAACGGTTTTTAAAATCACTACCAACATTATTGAATAAGTCAAAGTTGAAAAAAGGAATTCACTTTCATACTGAAATAAAAGATAAACAGTTTTTATTCACGTTCGACTTTGCTAACTCCATTATAATTTATAATGATGTGATGTTGGAAGGCGATGTTCAAAAATACATTGACAAAAAGACTTTTGGTGAAGAACTTGCAGCTTCTAAATACTTTGTAAAACGTAAGACACAGCGTTTTAACAACGCAAAAGGTCAAGCTTATGCTTATACATTAGACTTAGCTTCGAGTGATGTAATGACCTATCTTTTCAGTCAT
The DNA here is from genome assembly GCA_937898445.1 of uncultured Candidatus Melainabacteria bacterium. Taxonomy (GTDB): domain Bacteria; phylum Cyanobacteriota; class Vampirovibrionia; order Gastranaerophilales; family Gastranaerophilaceae; genus Stercorousia. The sequence continues at coordinate 4,994 of CALEJY010000038.1, forward strand.
TGGGGAATATCGCTCAATGATTTTAAAAATTCACTTGGGCAAGAATAACTATAAATAACAATACTGGAATGTATTCACAGTAATACATTCCAGCCAATTGTTATTTGTTATTTAGAAAATAAACATAAAAAATTAAAGGAGATATAAAAATGAATTTCGATATATTGAATACAAAAGAAGTTGCTAAACTTCTAAAATCGGACGTTAGAACAATACAAAGAAAAGCTGAAGCTGGACAATATCCTAAGGGTGTTTGTGGAAAACATGGAAGATATTGGTTGTTTAATAAAACAAAATTATTGGAGTATGTGTTCAATGAGTGTGTATAAAGATAAAAGAACAAACAGTTGGTGCTATAAATTTGTCTATAAAGGGGTGCAATATCACCGCTGTTTTAAAGGCGCAACTAAAGACGAAGTTATAGGATTTGAATGTGTTGCAAAATCTGAACTTAGAAAATCAAACTATGATATAGCTTCTGACAATCATAATTACACCCTATCGCAAATTATTGCTGAATATAAAGAGTTTAGAGCTAATAATTATGCACGACCTGAAGAATTTGATTATGTTATTGATAAGTTCTATTCATTAATTGGAAATAAAATAGCAGAACAAATTACCCTTGCAGACTTGGAAAAATACAGGTCATATCGCAAAGGAAAGGTCAAAAACTCTACAATTAATAGAGAAATGGATAATATAAAGCGAGTGTTTTCACTCGCTTTTGAAAATAAAAGGATAAGATTTAATCCTTGTTCAGAACTAAAAAAACTAAAAATAGAAAATCCGAATAAGCGATTTTTAACAAAAGATGAGGAAGAAAAATTACTAAAAGTTGCAAATCCAACAATGAAAGTAATGATTATACTTGCACTTAATACCGGTATGAGAGTTGGAGAAATCCTAAATCTAAAATGGGAACATATATTTTTCAAGCTAAATTATCTTGTCGCTTTAAATCCTAAAAACGGTAAACCAAGAAAAATACTTCTCAATAAAACATTAAAAGCGGAATTAGAAAATTTACCTAAAATTAGTGAGTATGTGTTTTCAAATCCAATAACGAGAACAAAATATAAAAACATAAAAAAGACATTTTCAAGAACTGTTGAAAGAGCAGGTATTCCTCATATTACTTTTCATGAATTAAGACATACAACAGCATCAAGATTAAATGAAAAGGGTGTGGATATTCTAACAATAAAGGAAATCCTAGACCACGCTGATTTAAAAACAACTCAACAATATACACATACTCCAAGAAAAAACATTTTAGATGCTGTGAATATTCTTGAAACATATTAAGACACAATAACGGATTTGAATTATACTAGTCGAAAATTAGTCGAAAAAGAAAATAAAAAACAAAATAACGGACTTACAGTATTCGTAAGTCCGTTATTTTTAAATGGTCGGGATGACACGATTTGAACGTGCGACCCCCTCGTCCCAAGCGAGGTGCGCTACCAAGCTGCGCCACATCCCGTCACTGCTGACAAGATTAAGTGTATTATAAACAAATTTTATAGTCAAGTGCTTTTTGAAAAAAATTATATTTTCCATTTTTTAGAAGTATGCAAAACCCTCAATATATAAATAACTCCATCTCTTACTTGATAAGGAATTATATATGGATATTTGCTTAAAACAAGTTCTCTTGTTCTAAGCACTCGCCCAGCTCTGCCTACTGACGGATTTTCGGCTAAAACATCCTCTATCGTTTTAATAATATAAGCAACAACTTTTTGTGCCGCAACAAAATTATTTGAACAAATATATTCTTTTATGGAATTTAAGTCTTCTACTGCTGATTTTGAGAATTTAACTTCCAAAGCCACTAATCAATTCCCCAATCTTTTTTTACATTTTTAATAGAAACGCACTCATCATTATCAACATCTTTAATACCTTTTTGTATCGCTTTAATTTGCCAAGCTTCTATATCAAGATATCTTTCAATTGCATCAAGTGCCAAAAAAGCTTTTGTTCTACCTGTAGCCTGCGCCAATTCTTCTAATCTGGATTTTGTTTCACTTGGAATACGTAATGAAAATTGTTCTGATACCATAATGCACCTCTTTGTATTACATTATAACACATTGTGTTACAAACTTCAATCATATATAAATCCAATGTTTACAATTTATTGACTTAACCATGCTTTTATAATAGAGTATTGGGTGAGAGATTTTACACTATTAAATGAGGATTAGGGAAATTGGATTTTACTACTTTAACTATTGAAGCTTTAAAAGCGATAGCTTCCATCGTTGGCAGCTACGGACTTGCAATTATATTATTAACCGTTGTAATCAGACTTGCAATGTGGCCTTTGAACGTTTCACAACAACGTTCTATGAAAATGATGCAGTCTTTACAACCTAAAATTAAGGCTATTCAAGACAGATACAAAAGCGATCCGCAAAAAATGCAACAAAAACTTATGGAGTTTTACAAAGAGCATAAGTTTAACCCAATGGGCGGATGTTTACCATTGTTAATTCAATTGCCGATTTTCATTTTGTTATATTCAGCTTTGATGAGTCCACAATTTATTCAAATTGCAGGCGATGCATCTTTCGGATTTTTAGGCAGACTTGACACAACTTTAAGAGCAACTGCCGGTCGCTCTTATGACGGAACTTTCGGAGTTTCTCAAGGTGATACATTCACTATCGGCAAAACTGCTAAAGTTTATTTACCAAACGAAACTCTTGATAACGTAAAAGTTAAAAATCCGGCAAAAGCTATTGAAATTCAAGGTGAATTTAAACCGGGTGAAACTGTTGATTTCAAAATTGATCTTGACCACTTAGATTTGAAATTCGCTCAATTAGACCAAATCGAAAAGGCTGAAATTGCAGTCACAGATATGTCTAACAAGGAAATTGAGAATATTACATTCACAAAAGAAGGTAGCGTTCTTGCAGCATCAGTTCCAACGACTGCAGCATCAAGAGCATTCCACTGGGATGTATTTATCTTAATCGCATTGTTTGCACTAACAATGTTTGCATCACAAAAGATTATGATGGCAACAAACAAACCTAAAGATGGAGCAGCTGATCCAACACAAGAAGCTATCCAAAAATCAATGGGAACATTCATGCCAATTATGATTATCGGTACATTCGTAATCATCCCAATTCCGGCAGGTGTTTTGTTATACCTTGTAACAAGTAACATTATTCAAATCTTACAAACAGTAATTGTTAACAAGCAAATAGATGCAGAACAAGCAAGAACAGAAGTTTTGGCAAGCGATTCAGATGTTGCTGGCGCAAAACAAATTAAATCAAAAGAGTAAAATAATGCTAATATCAGAATATGATTATAATTTGCCGGAAGAATTGATTGCACAAATGCCGGCAGACAAAAGAGAAAATTCAAGAATGATGGTTCTAAACCGAAAGAATAGAACCATTTCTCATAAACATTTTTATGACATCGTAGACTTGATTGAGCCAAATACGTTACTTGTCATGAACAACACCAAAGTTCTTCCGGCAAGGTTAATCGGACATAAAGATACCGGTGCAAAAATTGAAGTATTTTTGTTAAAACAAAATACCGAAATCCAAGATGGAAACGAGAATTGGGAAGTTTTAATAAAACCATCCAAAAGGGTTAAGCCTGATACAATAATCAAAATAAGCGACGAATTGTCCGTTAGAGCCATTAAACGATTGGAAGAAAACGGAGAATGGCTCGTTGAATTGATTTTTAAAGGCGATAATGTTCTTGATGTTTTGCACAGAAACGGTAACATTCCGCTTCCACCATATATAGAAAGAAAAATCCCTAATGAGGATTTGAAAAAGCTTGATTTTGAACGCTACCAGACAGTTTATGCAAAAGACGAAGGCTCGGTTGCAGCTCCAACTGCAGGATTACATTTTACAAAAGAGATTTTAAAAAAGTTGGAAGACAAGGGAGTTGAACTTGCTTATGTAACGCTAAATGTGGGACTTGGAACATTCAGACCTGTTCAGTGTGAAAACGTTGAAAACCACAAAATGCACTCAGAAACTTTTGAAATCCCTGAAAAAGCTGCTGAACAAATAAACAGAGCAAAAGCAGAAGGTAAAAAAATTGTAGCTGTTGGAACTACCACAGTCAGAACTCTTGAAACCGCATACCAAAAATTCGGTTGTATCAAGGCATGCCATGATCACTCTGAATTATTTATTTATCCGCCGTATGAATTTAAAGTTATTGATAACTTAATCACAAATTTCCACTTACCAAAATCAACTCTATTAATGTTGGTGAGTGCATTAGCAGGAAAAGATTTTATTTTTGAAGCATACAAAGAAGCCATAGAAAACAGATACAGATTTTTCTCTTACGGCGATTGCATGTATATTTGCTAAAAACATTTTCACAATCTATTTTTTACATAATAACACCTATCCCACCTTCACTTATAAGAGAAGATGGTTATTTCGTTTGACATTTTGCAAAAAATCATTAATTAGAATGATATACAACTCAATTCATCAGTGTAAAATATAATTGTAAGATTAGGTAGAAAGATTTTTTCAGAGGGAAACAATGTTCTCACAATTTATACAAAATTTATTAAATTCAGGCGGTCAAACGCAGGCTATGCAAAGATATGCTCAACTCAACAACAGAGTTAGCAGTGCTAATCAAGAGCCACAAAACCCGCTTGATGCAATTTATCCAAACAATGGAAAAATTAACTCTCCATCGTTCGAAAAAGTTTTGCAAACAACTACCAAATCTAATTTTGGGACTTTATTATTAGATCCGCAATTAAAACAAGTTAATGCAAATATAATCAAAGAAAACCCACAAGTCAGTCTTGATAAAGCTTTGCAAGAAGCTGCAGCATTACAATCAAATATTCCATCAGTAAACAAAGCTTCTACAAAATCCCAAGTTTTGAATGTAGTAAATCAAATTTCTAAAAAATATGATGTTGATGAAAAATTGGTTCAAGCTTTAATCAAACAAGAATCCGGTTTTAACCCTAAAGCGAAATCAAAAGCCGGAGCAATGGGCTTGATGCAATTGATGCCGTCTACCGCAAAAAATTTAGGGGTTCAAGATCCTTATAACATGGTTCAAAATGTTGAGGGTGGGGTTAAATATCTAAAATCAATGTTGAACAAATACAACGGCAACGTAATTTTGGCACTAGCTGCTTATAATGCAGGTCCAAACGCAGTTGACAAGTATTCAGGAGTTCCTCCATACAAAGAAACACAAAATTACGTAAGAAATATTTTGGCAAACTACCTATAATTTAAAGTTTCTTGCCCACTTTGTTTGTTTTTGCTACAATAATCTCAAATAGGAAGGGCGAAATAATGAAATTTTCATCATCATTTAAGGTAGGACTTTTAACACTTTTGGCACTGGTATTGCTAATCGGTGTTGTTTTTAAGGTTAAAGGTAGAACTTTTTCTTCAGCTGACAGGGTTGAAATCCAGTTTAAAGACGTAAACGGAATGCGACCTGGAGCCGGAGTTCAGATGATGGGTTTAAGAGTTGGTCAGGTAGAAGAAATTACGCCTATTATTGATGGTGAAAATAGCTATGTTAAGGTGAAATTCGTTATAACCGATCCGAATGTAGAAATTCCGAAAGCCTCAACTTTTTCTATTCAACAATCAGGTTTGATTGGCGAATTATTCCTAGAAATTACGCCTCCTAAAATTAGAACTGTTTATATCCCAATGTTGAACAAGGATATTCTTTATAAAGATGATAATGTTCAAATGAAATTGGATAAAGAATATTACGATGTAGGGAAAATCAAAAATATTGAAGTTGTATCAAAAGATGTCGTTCCTTATTCAGTAAAAGATAGAATTAAAACAAATTACGCATATAAAATTGACTATGTAATCAATTTACCTGGGTTAATTTTACCGGAGTTTTTGAAAGGTAAAGTTGTTAGAGAAAAAGGCACAAACAAGCTTTTAATCTCAACATTGGATGATATCACATTACCATATCCAAAACAAACTTCGCCTTATACAATCGTTGAACCGATGAGAATTGCAGACTTTATGGATTGGCAATACAGAGCGGCTGAATCTTTGACTGAAACTAACAAAAAGATTAATGATTTGTTATCAGATCAAGTTATTGCCGAGTTAAAAATGTCTGTACAAAACATCAATTCTCTAACAGGTCAAACAAGCATTACAATGGGCAAACTTAACAACTTGATAGACGATTCAAGCAGCGACTTGAAACAGTTGATGGTTATGATGGATAAGGCAACAACCGATTTTAATATGTTGTCATACAATATCAACAACATTATTGGCGACCCGCAATTCAAGACTACGGTAATGTCTACGGCAAATTCAGTTGATAAACTTTCTCAAAACTTGAATAAAATAATCGGCAACGAAAAAGAAGCTGAACAAATGGCAGAAGATTTGCGTGCTATCACTCATAACGTAAACGAAATCAGCGGTTACGTAAATTCCATGACAAAAGACGATCAATTGAAAAAAGACATAAACAGAGCAGTTGCAAATGTTAATACCGCAATGGTTGATATCTCTACAACATTGAATACAGTTAACAAATTAACACCGGAAAAGAAAACCGAATTGCAATCAATCATTGAAGACACAAGAGAAACAACTTGCAACTTGAGAAAATTCTCTGAAAAATTGAACAAAAGATTTTTACTTTGGAGATTGATGTTCTAATGAATTTCAAAACAGAAATAACTAAAATCCACTATGACAAAAACGCTAAAGGACTACTCGTAAAATTATTAGAATTTGGGTCTATATTTTACGGAATTGGTAGCGGCTTAAAAAACAAACTATATGACAAAGGGATTTTTACTCCTAAAAAAGTGGATGCTTTTGTAATTTCTGTCGGAAATATCACAACCGGCGGAGTTGGAAAAACTCCTGTAGTTTCAGAAATTGCCAAATATTTAGCGCAAAACGGCGAAAAAGTCGCAATCGTTTCAAGAGGTTATGGCGGAAAACTTTCTAACAAAAATATTAACGTAATTTCTGATGGCGAAAAAATTTTTTATAACGCAAAATTGGCAGGTGATGAACCTTTTTGGCTTGCTCAAAACACAAACGGTGTAATAGTTATAACGACAAAAAATCGTTATGAAGGTGCAAAATTTGCAGTAAAGAAATTTGGTGTTACAAAAATTATTCTTGATGACGGATTTCAGCATAGAAAATTGCACAGAGATTTGGATATCGTTTTGATGGATAGTAAAATGGGATTTGGGAACGAAAAACTTCTTCCGGCAGGTCCGTTGAGAGAAGGCATGGAAGCTTTTTCAAGAATAGACAGACTTGTTGTAGTAAGCAAAGATGTTGATCATTCTCGTGCAGAAAAATTAGCCAAAATTATGTCTAAAAAAATGAAGGTTAAGACAACTGTTTGCAACACAGAGCCGGATTATGTTTATAACATCAAAACTGGCGAAAAGCTTGCTGATAACCCTGAAATCACTGCAATTTGCGCAATCGGGCAACCTAAACAGTTTTATCAATTTTTGAACAATTATAAAATTAAACAAACAATAGATTTTGACGACCATCATATTTATACAGAAAACGAACTTCCTGATGGAATAATCGTAACGACAGAAAAAGATGCCGTCAAAATGAAGGATTTCACTCGTAACGACATCTTTGCATTAAAACTAAAAACTTCTATTGATGTGAATGAATTGTTGAACTAATAATTCATTTTCCACCCTTCACGAATAATTTTATCAGCACAATATAAATTTACCCCTTCCGGTTTCTTTTGAGCCTCCGTATTGAAACAGTAATTATTCTTATGAGTTGCCTGTTCATATTTTTGGTCTAATGCTTTCTTACAAGACTCTAAATCAGATCCAGATAAACTGTAACAAAATTTATCAACAGCTGCATCATTTATTGCTTTGCTTGCCGCTGGAACAACCCTTCCTGATTTATAGCCAATAGAAAATAAAAACATATCCCTTCCTAGTTGATTTGGTTTCTTAAAGCCATTTACATCAACTAAAACATGGTCAAACTGCATCTGATCACCATTAACAAGAGTTAAAAAATCATCTGAATAACCTGATTGAGGACCATTATAATGTAAAGAAAAACAGTACATAATAGAATCTTGATTTTCTAAACATAAAATTGGCATATAAAAAATACCTGCACCAACTTTTGATAAATGGTAGTTAGAATCTATTTTTCCAACTTCATGTTTTGAATAAAGTAAAGGTAAATAATTATATGGAGATGCCATATCTAATATTTCTGCGTTTAAGAAATATTTTTTTAACTCATTCGCAAAATCTGTATATTGAGCAGAACCATAATTTCGTTGATATGCATTTTCCCAAGCTTTCATCAAATCAGTCTCTGAAAAATCTGTCACACCATCTCTTGCCATGCCCCCTTTAGTCATATTATTCAAAACAGAATAAGCCTTTTGTAAACCTGTTACATAGGTTTGTTTTTTATAATTTGAAATCAATGTTGGCAATGTCAAAGCCGCCACTACTCCGATAATACCAAGAGTAATTAATACCTCTGCCAAAGTGAATGCCATAAAATCATGATTATGAGAGGATTTTAGGCGATTGCCCCCCCCCCGATGAGCTTAAATAAATTCTTTTTCATAAAAATCCTCTCTGTTCTGTGTTAACAATTCTATTTTAACAAATTTTTTGAAGTTTTTCAAGGGGTTTCAAGAAGAAGAAAATAATCCCACGATAGCGGAATGAACAATAACTTGTTAGTGAAACAAATAACAAAAACAGGCATTGTTTGAGCGTAGCGAGTTTGACTGTTTTTAGTTGAACTTACTAGTTATT
>CALEJY010000039.1 GCA_937898445.1 uncultured Candidatus Melainabacteria bacterium
AAAGCTACTAACCCAGAGGCTAGTTTGGTTGCAATTAATTCGTTTAATGATTGTGATGTCGTTTTAATTGCAGGTGGTAGGGATAAAAATACAGATTTGACAGAGTTTTGTGAAGCTATAAAAAAACATATTAAAACAGTGATTTTGATTGGTGAAGCTGCTGATAGATTTGATGAAAATTTGAGAAAAAATGGATTTGAAAATATTATCAGAGAGGCTACAATGCAGTCAGCGATTGACAAATCTATTGAATTAAATCCGGATGTAGTGTTGTTGTCACCGGCATGTGCAAGTTTTGATATGTTTAGCGGTTATGAAGAAAGAGGAAGGGTTTTCAAGGAATATGTCTTATCAAAGATCAATTAGACGTGAGCCAAATAGCAATTATGATCCACAAATCCAAAGTGTTATAATATCTTCTCCTGATAGTACACTTTTGATTGTAGTAGCTTTCCTTGTCGTAATCGGCTTTTTAGCTATATTTTCAGCAACAGCCCCAAAATGTTTGGATGAGGGTGCAAACCCTTTGATGTTTGTCGGAAAACAGTTTATGGGCTTGGTTGTCGGCTTTTTCTTAATGAAATTTTTTATGAATTATGATTATAAAAATTTAGCAAAATGGAATACGCACGTAATGGTTGCGGTTTTGGTAGCTTTATTTTTGGTTGACTTTACTCCTTTAGGTATGGTTGTAAACGGTGCAAAAAGATGGATTAACTTAGGTTTTTACCAGTTGCAACCGTCTGAGTTTGCAAAACCTGCGGTAGTATTGTTGCTTGCAAGCGTTTTCCGAAAAGATGCAAATCTGTTTGACCAAGATAAGTGGTCAAAGGCGTTTATTCCGATTATTGCAATGGCGGGATTGACGTTTATTCAGCCTAACTTGTCAATGGTAATTTTGTTAGGAATGACAACGGTTGTAATGTATATGGCAGCCGGCGGATCTGTTAAATTCTTTTTAAGTTGCGTTGGAACTATGTTTGTTACTTTGATTATCGGTTTGACTACGATTATCAAACCTTACCAGTTGCAACGTTTAAAAACTTGGCGACATCCCGAACTTGATCCTTTGGGAGCCGGTTATAACATTATTCAATCCTTGATTGCGTTTGCATCAGGTGGTTTTAGCGGTGTTGGATATGGCGGCTCTATTCAAAAATTGTCATATTTGCCTGAATGTCATACGGACTTTATTTTTGCGATTATTGCGGAAGAATTAGGTTTTGTCGGATGCGTACTTGTAATCGGGTTATTCTTTACGTTTTTACAACGTGGATTTGTAATTGCAGCAAGGTGTCCTGATATGTACGGAAAACTTCTTGCGGTCGGGATTACTTTTTCAATCGTATTTCAGGCGTTTATGAATATGAGTGTTGCAAGTTCATTCTTGCCGACAACAGGTGTTCCGCTTCCATTTATTAGTTATGGTGGGTCATCTCTAATCGTTTCATTAATTATGGTTGGAATACTTTTGAACATTTCCAAAAAGAGAATTAAGAAAATAAGGAATAGATATTAATGAGCAGATATTTTATTACAGGTGGAGGTACTGGAGGACATATTTATCCGGCAATTGCAGTTGCAGAGGCACTGAAGGATGAAGAAATTTTTTATGTCGGAAACCCGAAAAATTTGGAATATGATATTGTTGCTCAAAAAGGTTTTAAGTTTTTAGGTGTGAATGTTCATGGAATGCCGAGAAAATTGAGTTTTGACCTTTTTAAATGGGGAATACAGTTATTATTAGCGGTTTTGAAAAGTTGTTATTATATAAAAAAATATAAACCTGATGCCGTTTTTGGAACAGGTGGCTACGTTTCTGCTCCGTCTTTAATTGCGGCAAAAATATTGAAAATTCCTTATATGATGCACGATTGCGATGCTCAACCGGGACTTGTGACAAGGAAACTTTCTTCTGGAGCTAAGTATGTTTCTGTTGCGTTTGAAAATGCTTGCAAATTTATTCAAAATAAAAACTGTGTAGTAAATGGAAACCCAATCAGAGCGGCGTTTAAGACTTTGTCTAAAGAAGATGCAAGAAAAAATTTAGGACTTGAAAATAAGACTACAATTATTATTATGGGCGGTTCTCAAGGTGCCAGAACTATTAATGATGCAGCGGTTGAGGTTATCAAATCTTTTTCAAAAGAATTTGATTTGCAAATAATTTTTCAAACCGGAAAGAAAAATTATGATAGAGTTTTGGAGCAATTAATCAGGGATTATCCGCAATATGAAAGTGACAAAAATATTATTGTAAAACCGTATTTTGAAGATATGGTTACTGCTCTAAAAGCCTCTGATATTGCGATTTCTCGCTCTGGCTCTTTGAGTATTTCAGAAATTTGTGCATCAGGTATTGCTCCGATTTTTGTTCCTTATCCGCACGCAGCGGCAGACCATCAGAGAAAAAATGCAAAATATATTGTTGAAAAAAATGCTGGACTTTATATTGAAGATAAAGATGCGAGTGAAAAGTCTTTTTATGAAACAGTTGCCGGTCTAATGCACGACAAATCTCGTTTGGAAGAACTTCAACGAAATTCTTTGGCTCTTGCAAAATTTGACGGTACAGAAAAAATTGTTGAACAGTTGAAAGAGATTGCAAATGGAAAAAACTTATAATGATGCCGTAAAACTTTTGACATCTCAAGGAAAATTTTATATAAACTTAGGATTAGACCGAATTTCTGCGGTTTTGGAATTGTTGGGTAATCCGCAAGATAGTTTGAAATGTGTTCACGTTGCCGGTACGAATGGAAAAGGTTCGGTTTGTGCAATAATTGCAACGGTTTTGGATAAAGCAGGAATTAAAGTTGGTTTGTATTCAAGCCCACATATTTTCAACTATACAGAAAGAATTAAGATTAATGGTGTTGATATTTCAAGGGAAGATTTTGCGGATTTGGTTTTTGAAGTTTGCGAAATTGCGGACAAAAATGATATTCATCTGACCGAATTTGAAATCTTAACTGCCGTTATGTTCAAATATTTTGCGGATAAAAATGTTCAGGTTGTTGTTTTGGAAACCGGCTTGGGTGGAAGGTTTGATGCTACAAACGTTATAAAATCAAATCTTTGCGCAATTATTACGCATATTGATTTGGATCATACAGAAAGACTTGGCAATACCAAATCAAAAATAGCTTTTGAAAAAGCAGGTATAATTAAACCGAATTGTCCTGTTTTTACCTCAGAAGGCTATGAAGAAATTAAAGATAAGGCAGATGAAGGTAATTCATTATTTGCAATGGTTGCTCCTTTTGAGGATACAATGAATTTGTCTTTGAAAGGAACTTGCCAACAAGAAAATTTGTCGCTTGCACTTGCTGCAGTTCGTTACTTGTTCCCGCAAATTCCTGAAACATTAATTCAAGAGGCTTTAAAAGAAGTTAAACATCCGTGTAGATTTGAATTATGCCGAGATGATTTAATTATTGATGCTTCGCATAATCCAAACGGTGCAATGGCATTGAGGGATAGTTTGGACTTTTATTATCCTGATAAAAAACGTTGTTTTGTTTTTGGATGTTTGCGCAATAAAGATTATGAAAAAATGATGCAAATATTGTTTTCAAAAGGTGATGAAATCTATTTTTATCATTTTAATAATCCAAATTCTTGTACTGTGGAAGAATTGCAACAAGTTTGCGAATTCCCTTCGCATAAATTTAAGTCCCTAGACGAATTGCCTAAGGACTGTATGAAAATTATTTGTGGCTCTTTTTATATGCTTAATGAGATTGTGACTGAGCCTCTTGTTCTTCAACCATTTCTTCAAGAAGGTTAGTAACTTTTGCCGGTTCAAAATCTGTGCAAGAGTTCCAAATCAATGTCGGCTTTTTGCCTGTGATTGAAGGGCTTGGATAATCACTGTTACAAAAACCTTTCAACATATTTGTTGAGCCGTCAACATTTGATGTGAAGTATTTGCAGCAGCTGCAAATTTTTAGTACAAAGCCATAATCGTATAATTTTTGACGAATTTCTTGCAACGCATCAATCATTCTCAAGTGTTTGCCGGTCAAGAATTTTTTGTTTTTGTACATAAACTTGATTTTTGCCAAACCGCCTTCTGAGATAAATTCCAATTTGCAAGGAAGTTCTCTGCCGGCAGTATTCATTACAAAAGCATCAATTGCTAGTTTTTCTGTGCCTTCCGGTAATTCTTCTATTTTAGTGATTTTTGCTCTAACAGTTCTTACAGGAGGAAGGTTTTTGATAATGTGACCTAATGAATAAATCGGATATAGGCACAACAAAACGATTTCTCTAAATCTCAATTTTGAGTTGATTAAACTAATTCCGAAGCCTGCAATAAGGATTAAGAACGTCAATGCAACGATTTTGAAATCAACGAAGAAATAGTATCTGTAAGAATGTTTCATAACTGCAGCATAAACCAATAAAATCATCCAAATATTAGGGTTAAGTAATGAAAAAGTGTGTTCTGCAAAACCGAAATTGTTTGGTGTGATTTGTGTGAAGCAGTTTTTGAACAAGTCTAATCTTGCTGACAATCTAGGTTTTCTAAATTCATAACTTGCAGTATCAACATAAGTTTGGATGTTTGGGTTGTATGTGCAAGGACATTTGATTTTTGACAAAAGCATACTGTATTTAAGTTCTGTATTGATGTCTTTGAAATCAACAGAACCGATTTGGTCGATAATGTCTTTTTTGATTACAAAAACGCCGGAATCAGCACTAGCAGCTAGTCCGAATAAAGAACGAGCTTTTCTCATAAAGTTCATGTGATATTTTTGATAAGCAGCTTTTACTTTATCAATTGGTCCTAAATTATCTGTAATAATAAGAGTTTCGCCACTTAATACGCTATGATTTACAAGTCCGGAATTGATAGAAGTCAAAAAGTTTGATGGAATACTTCTATCAGCATCAATAAATACGTAAGAATCAATTGTCTGATCTTTTGATAATCTTTCGATTAGCATAGAAACCGCTTGATCTTTTCCAACAGTTCCAACGCCGGTAATATTAACGATGTTTACAAAATTGTCGCCGTTGAACAATTGATCAGAGCCGTCAGAACAGTTGTCTAACAAAACGAATACTCTGAAATTATTGATTGGATAATCTTGCATTTTCAACTCTTTTACAAGGTTGTCAAGAGTAATTCTGTTGTTTCTTGCATAAATAACTACTGCAAGATTGTCTTTTTCTTCGTATTGAGAATATCTTTTTTCTATTCTGAATGGTTTGTCATTAAGGTTTCTGATAGCCAAAGCTAAGAAATATAGCGAATAAATTGCTACATAAATATATAAAATATCTAAAATTAATTCCATAATAATCCTTTCACAATAATATTTTATGTAAAAATACATCAAAAATCCATTACATGTTAATAAATGTATATAATTTTGGGCTGTCTAGAGGCAGGGAGTTAAAAGCAGCAACTTTAAGTGAAAAGTGAGAAGTGAAACGTGAAAAGACTTTATCAGAAGCAGTTAGGCAGCTAAGAAGTTAAGCAGCTAAAATTAAAAGATGCTTAGATGCAAAGAAGCTTGGCTGATTAGTCTGTTACGAAAAATTAGCTCCTTCCCTTTAAGAGGGAAGG
>CALEJY010000040.1 GCA_937898445.1 uncultured Candidatus Melainabacteria bacterium
CATCTAAGCTAAACTCTCCCCTTATACCTGACTAGCTACCCATTCATTAAATTTGTTTACTAGAACAAATACACTGCCTCCAATTTTGAAAAAACAACCTGCAGGAATAATTCCATTACGCTTCCAAGTTCTCACTGTACTTTCAGGTTTTCCTAAATTCTTAGCTAATTCTTTAATTGTAATTAAGTTATCCATCTTAACCTCTTCCTTACTTTTGTCTAATACTTAGAAAGAACATGTCCCTCTAAATTATTTTACTATTTTTTTCAGCAACCCTTCCGTTTTGATAAAATTTAGCCAGTTTGTAAAAAGAAGTTGGTTTTAAATTTAACTGTTTCATTGCTTCTCGGGCTGTAATGGCACCGGATTTCCAGACTTTGTAAACATTATCCCAATTCTCAGGATACTCAATTGGAGGTTTGCCTAAACGTTTACCTTTTTCTTTAGCTAGTTTGATGCCTTCAGCTTGTCTTTGTTTTATAAAAGCACGTTCCTGTTCCGCAACGTAGCTTAATAGTTGTAGCACAATATCTGAAATCACTTCCCCAATTAAACCTTCTGTTCTTGTAGTATCTAATACCGGCATATCAAGAACTTTAATGTTAGCTTTAATTTCTCTTGTAATCTCACGCCATTCTTCACAAATCTGTTTGTAATTACGTCCTAACCTGTCTATGGATTTGATTACAAGAATGTCGCCTTCTCTTAGTTGGACTTTTAGAGCTTGGTATTGTGGTCGGTCAAAATTTTTACCGGAACATTTGTCTACAAAAATATCTCGTTCGTTTATTCCAAGTTCCAGCATTGCTTCTAATTGCCTATCTTCTTTTTGGTCGGTTGTAGATACTCGACAATAGCCAAATGTTTTAGAATTAATATTTGTCATATTCATCTCCCAGCTTGAGTTTTAGCATCTATAGTCTAACGCGCTATTCGTAAAAGTCAAGGTTTTATGCGAATATTCGTAAACCCCACGTGATAAGATAAAATTTAGCTTGTTAATACCCAATTCGTCCAAGTATAAAAATTGTAAACTCCTTGCTATTTCTTATTTTGACTATATTGTCTATTTTGTCTGTATCTTTTTTATACATTTTAAATAGTGTTCATTAAAGTCTTTACATCCACAATCCATTGAAATTCTTTTAAGGAAGGAATATTTTTGCAAAAGTTCATTAGCTGCATTATTCCCGGCTTCATCATTATCCACATATAAATAACAGGCTTTATACTTGCTAAATTCTATTTCTTTAATATGAGTATTTAATCCGCTAATACCATTACATGGAGTAACGATATGATAAAATTTGTCTTGTTTTTTCTCAGTAAGGTATTGTAATAAAGCATACCCATCCATATACCCTTCTACAATTGCTAAAACTTCGGTTTTCGGTGTAAAACAGTTAATCATTGCCATTGCTGTTGGAGTTCCTTTACTCCTAGTTATTTTTTTAGAAAAATCAGATGGTCTATATTCAAATCCAATCAGGTAATTATTTATACTTGTACTGTATTGAAATGTAGGAAGAACAAAACAATTTTTCGAGGAATCAAATCCTATCCCACATTCCAAAACTGTATTTTCATTTATTCCCCTAATATTTAGAAACCTCTCTAATAATTCTTTGTTATTTAGCAGGGATTCATTGCATGTTGTGAGATATTGTAAAAACTCCTGCTGTTTATCACAAGTGTAAATAGCAACTTTATCTCCTGACTTATTTTTGTCAGTTTTAATAGGATTTGTTAAACTTTTATTAGAATGTTCTAATGGGTTATTTTTATACATAGCTCTTAAAAGCTGCTTTGAATGTTCACCAGCACTTGCAAAACACCACAATACCCCTTTGGATTTATTAAACTTGAGGTTATCCATATGTTTATCTAAACAATAAGGGCATTGCCATTGGTATTCGTCTCTACTGTGTTTTCTAGCTGGTCCTAAATAAGCTTCAATTTTTTCTAAAGTGATTTCCATTTTTATTTCTATCTTTTTATTTTTACTGTCATATTTGTCAATTAGGGCAAATAGCCTAATTACAAGAATATCCCTTATACGTTCATTGAGACATTTTGGGCATATTAAATTAACTGTTCTAGTGCAAAAATTCCGTCAGAAAGGTTATTAGAGGGCATTTTTGTTAATGAATACTTTGTACCTTTTGGTTTAATTGGAATTTCATTAAAAAGAAAACCTTTTTCTGTAGCAATTTCTGCTACATATTTTATAATTTCTCCAAACTCTTTATCAAATGTTTTGCGGGAACAACCAAAAACATTATAATGATTTCTTTTTAAGTCTGTCATTGAGTATTCTTTACCAATGCTTTCTTTAAAAAAGTCAAAAATTCTTTCGTATAAATCTTTTCTATAAGAAGGTTTAATATTTAGAAAGGATTTAAAATCATTACCAAGCAAATTTACAACACCTATAGCTTGTCGCATATCTGTAGGGTTAATAGTGAGCTCATTTACATGATTGATTACAGCAAATAAGCAAGATAATTTTAAAGCTTTAAATTCTCGTGAACGGAGTTCTCTCTCTAGTAATGAGTCATCTTCCTCATTTGCCAAATTATTTAGTTGAACCTT
>CALEJY010000041.1 GCA_937898445.1 uncultured Candidatus Melainabacteria bacterium
AAAGTTTTCACTAATAAATCTATAGAACAAAGTGCCTAAAACATATTGCTTAAAATCCCAACCGTCAACAGCACCTCTGACTTCATTTGCAATTTGCCAAATTCTGCGTTGAAGTTCTTTTCTTTGTTCTTCACTAGACATTAATAAATTCCTTCTGTATTTATAGAGAATGACATCTTTACATTTATTTCACTATAACACAAATATGAATTTTTATTAATTTTATTTGAATAAGTTTGATTTAAAATTGCAAAATATTAAAAATTTGTTATTATATTAGTGGACGTTATTATTTTTTTGTTAAAAATTTTTTGTTTTTTACAATGTATTTTATCAGGTTCGGATTTCGCCCACGCTATACTCAAACCAACTGTTAAAAGTGATCAAACTGCAAGTGTTTTTGTATTCAGGGTGTTTGAGGCACTTCCCTCAAAATGAGAATACGTTTTTGAAAATGTCCGAAATGTCCGGATTTCTACGCTCAAAATTCTTATTTATTGTTTAAAAATACCGAATTATCCCAATATACCTAAACTTTAGCAATTTACAATAAAGTATAATTTGAAAAATAAAATATAAGTCTTTCTAAAACCCGTTTATATCTGCATTTTAGCCTTTATAAAAAATTATCGAATCTGAATTTTTATAAAAAGTAATGCCACTTAAAATTCCAAGTCGGAAGTTTTTTAATATAGTGGGAAGAGTACCCATTATTTATTTTTTGCAACGTTATTATTAAAAATTTTAAATTTGATCCTTACTTTTTCAAAACTAAGTGTAATAAATATCTAATTAAATTTTCTATTAAAAGAGGGAAGGTTTTGTGAGATAAAATAGCAAATTTTTGTTAATATTCAGCAATAAACAATAAAATTTTACTTATGCACATCAAATTTTTCTCAAATTCGTAATTTTTATACTTAATAATCTAACATATTTAGACATAACCGAACACATTTCCCCGAAATGAGTTCCATTTTGAGAGGCTTCTGTCTAACATACGATAAAAGGAGGTTTGTATGCAAGACATTAATATAAATGAAATATGGATAGATGTTGAAACATTAGCAAAATTGAAAAATATTACAAAACGAGCTGTACGTTTATCCCTAAATCAAAATAAATATGAATATAAAATAGACTCAACAAGAGGTGGTAAAACGTATAAAATAAAACTGAGTAGTCTTGAAGAAGATTTACAAACTAAATACATTCAAGATTTCTATATGGATTTTAAAAATACAAACAACGAAATTATTGAGCTTAAAAATTTAAACATAAAACAAGAAAAATTGATTTCAGAATCTCAAAAGAAAATGGCTCTTGCAAAGTACGATTTAGTTTTTCTTTGGTTAGATTTTAGAAAAACTTTTAAATCCGACAAATTAAAAACTTCTAAAAACACACCAGATAATGAATTTTTAAATTTATACAATACAGGAATGTTTCACGAAGAAATTTTTAAAATTTTAGGTTCCGTCTCAATCGGTTCTCTTTATCGATGGCGAACGCTAATAAATTATAACAATGATTGGACTGCACTTGTCGGACAATATAAATATTCAACTAGAAAAGAATATCGTACAACATTAAATGAAGAACAAATAAAAATCTTCGTACAAATTTTATTATCACCAAGTTCTTTTTCAATTGGTAAAGCGATATCACTTACAAAACATATTTTAAAAGAACGAGGATTTGAAATTTTACCCAAAGACATAACTTTTAGACGTTATGCAGAATGGTTTAGGGATAATAATTTTGACAAATGGACACTTGCTAGAGACGGAGAAAAAGCCTTAAAAGATAAAGTAAGTCCATTTATAGTAAGAAATGCCTCTCTTTTAAAAGCAGGTCAAGTTTTAGTCGCAGATGGACATACTTTAAACTTTCAAGTAATAAATCCATTTAGCGGTAAACCAAGTCGTGCAACGTTATTAGGTTTTCTTGATTGGAAATCAGGTGGTCTTGTGGGGTACGATATTATGCTAGAAGAATGCACGCAAAATATAGCATCTGCATTAAGAAATGCAATTTTAAAGTTGGATTATATTCCTGAATATGTTTATCAGGATAATGGCAGAGCTTTTAGAGGAAAATATTTTACAGGTTCTTCAAAATTTGATGAACAAGGATTTATTGGAATATATGAAAAATTAGGAATAAAACCAATTTTTGCGACACCATATAATGCAAGGGCGAAAGTTATCGAAAGATTTTTCTTGGATTTTCAAGAAAGCTTTGAAAAACTTATCCCAAGTTATATCGGAACAAGTATAGAAAATAAGCCGGCATATATGAAACGTAATGAAAAATTACATAGTAAAATTCATGAAAAATATAATTTTACTCCAACGATAGAACAGACAAGATTGTTAATTGAAAAATGGTTAGAATTTAAGCATTCTCAACCTTGTCCAAATGATAAAGGTAAAACCATTCAAGAAGTTTTAGGTGAAATTGAAAAACAAAATATTGATGAGAATTTGCTAGATGATTTAATGATGGCACAAGAAATTAAAACTATTGGAAGAAATGGTATAAGATTTTTAAAAGCAGATTATTTTGATGAAGCCTTATATGGAATACGAGAAAAAACTGTTATAAAATATTCTCTTTTTGATTTGTCTTATATCAAAGTATATTCAATGAAAGGTGAATTTATTTGTAAAGCAAATCGAGTAACTGAAACTCACCCTCTTGCAAATGAAATGGGTGATATTAAAGATATTGAGGACTACAAGCAAAAAATTGAAAAACAACAAAAATTAAGACGTAAAACGATAAAAGCAGTTAAAGAACATTTTAAAATAGAGGATTTAGATTTAATAGAAAAGGAACTTCTTTTTGAAGAGATAAAACCTAAAATTGAACCCATTAAAGAAATTCAAACTAATCCTAAAAGAGAATTAAAGAAAGAAATTGAACCAAAGGTAAAAACTTCAATTGTGGCAAGACCAATTTTTAAAAATAATTATGAAAGATATGA
>CALEJY010000042.1 GCA_937898445.1 uncultured Candidatus Melainabacteria bacterium
AAACTTTTAGTCTTTTGAAGTTTACTGAATTTGTTTCAGATAGAATTCCAAATTTTCTTAATCCTTTGGTTAAAAATTTAGATGCCTCTTTAATTCGTTTGTTTTCTAAATCAACTTTCCTTTTGCTGTATTCAGGAGATTTTGAAGTTGCGCAATAAGGTTTTAAATGTTTTATTGCAGCCCTGAATATCATAAAAATTTCTTGTTGAACTTCCTTTTGTTTTTCGGCAGGAAGAAAATTGATTTTATTTAACCAGCTTTGTGGTAAATTGCCTGCAACCCAATTAGATGCGGGATCTTTTATAAATTCGTCAATTACTTCTTTTTGAGTTTTTGTGAATTTCTTTGAAAGTTCTTCTGTTACTCCTGTGAAACTAACTTTTTTAGAATTGTCAAAATAATAATGCGGAGCCGGATTGTTACATCCGCTTCCGCAAAAAGGTTTCATAGTATAGTTTATATTCCCAAGATTTAACACACCTATTTAATACCTGGCAAAGAAAAATTTTGCTAGTATAAAGTGTAAATTTTACAATTGTTAATAATTATTTTACTCTTGAGAATACTTCTACGTTAACGTCGTCAAATGTGTTTGTGTTGAAATATGCGCAAGATGCAACCATAGCTGCATTATCGGTACAATATTTCATTGGCGGTGCAAATACTTTGTAACCTTCGTTTTCAAGAGCGAAGATTTTCTTTCTGATTTCAGAATTTGCAGCAACTCCACCTGCGATTACAACTTGTTTATAATTATTTTCTTGCAATGCTTTTTTTAATTTGTGTAAAAGAGTTGAAGAAACTGTTTCTTGAAAACTTGCGCAAATATCGGCAACCGGCATTTCTTTGCCATCAAATGATTTGACCAATCTTAATACTGCAGTTTTTAGACCGCTAAAACTGAAATTATATCCGTCAACTCTTGATTCAGGTAGTTTAAACGCAAACGGATTTCCTTCTTGAGCCAACTTGTCTAATTTTGGGCCTCCCGGATATGGTAGTCCGATTAGTCTTGCAACTTTGTCATAAGCCTCGCCAACCGCATCATCAATGGTTTCGCCGAGAATTGTTTGTTCGGAATATGATTTAACATCAATGATTTGAGTATGACCGCCACTTACTAACAACGCCATAAATGGAGGTTTTAAATCCGTGTCAAGATAGTTTCCGCAAAGATGTGCGTTTAAATGGTTTACCCCAATAAATGGCTTATCATAAGTTAAAGCAAGAGTTTTAGCTGCGTTTAATCCAACCAACAAACATCCGACTAATCCCGGACCTACAGTTCCAGCAAAAGCAGTGATGTCATTTGGGGTAATTCCTGCGTTTTCTTTAGCTTGTTTAAAAGCTTCTTCAATTATTATATTTATTGAATCTAAATGTTCTCTAGCCGCAATTTCAGGGATAACTCCTCCAAATTGAGCGTGAGTTTTAATTTGAGATGCTACAACATTGGCGATAACTTCACGACCGTTTTTAACTATAGAGCAAGCTGTTTCATCGCAACTTGATTCTATTGCCATTATGTAGTTATCATATCCGCTTTCCGGTCCAATTGTAACAGGTTCTTTAGAGAATAATTTATTTTTTATATTTTTCATAGTAATATTGTAGTATAAACAAGAAAATAGTGATAGTAAAATCATTGTATTCACTATCACTCGAAAAGGGATATCATGAAATTTATCGATAAATCAAAAATAAGAGTAGTATCAGGTCGTGGTGGCAACGGAATGGTTGCTTGGCGCAGAGAAAAATTCGTTGACAAAGGCGGCCCTGCAGGTGGCGACGGTGGTCGTGGCGGCGATGTATATTTGATTGGCGATGAAAACATGTCTACCCTTATGGATTTTAAACACAAATCTGTCTTTAAGGCAGAAGGTGGCGAAAACGGTAGTATTAAAAACATGCACGGTCGTGGTGCAAAAGATTTGTATATAAAAGTTCCTGTCGGAACAGTTGTAAGAGATGTCAAAACTGGTAATATTATTGCTGATTTGACAGAACATGAACAAAAAGTTCTTGTTGCAAAAGGTGGTCGTGGAGGTCGTGGCAATGCAAGATTTGCTACTGCTCAAAAGCGTGCGCCTCAATTTTGCGAACCGGGTGAACCTCCAATTGAAAGAGAATTGTTTTTAGAATTAAAATTGATTGCGGATGTTGGTTTGCTTGGTATGCCAAATGCCGGTAAGTCCACTCTTATCAGTAGAATTAGTTCTGCCAAACCTAAAATTGCAGATTATCCGTTTACAACTCTTATCCCGAATTTGGGTGTTGTTAAAAAACGTTCTGGCGATGGATATGTGGTCGCAGATATTCCGGGTTTGATTGAAGGTGCGTCAGAAGGTGTTGGTTTGGGGCATGATTTCTTACGCCATGTAGAAAGATGCCGTTTCTTGGTTCATCTTGTTGATGCAACAGAAGAAAACCCGTTTGAAAATTACAAAAAAATTAATTTAGAATTGGAAAAACATTCTGAACATTTAGCAAATCTTTATCAGATTGTTGCTTTGAATAAAGTTGATTCTATTGACGAAGAACGAAAAGAAGAACTTTTGAAACAGTTTAAAGAAGTTGCGAATGACGTTTTTGAGGTTTCTGCCGTTACAGGTGAAAATGTCAATAAATTATTGGATTTTATGGGCGAAAAAGTTGATGAAATTCCGAAAACAGAAATTTCTGTTGTTGTAGAGGAAGATACAGGGGCTTATAACAACGATGATAGCTCGTTTGATATCTTTAAAGTCGCAAAAGATACATATATTATTGAAGGTGGAAAAATCGAGAGAATTGCAGGAGTTACAGACGAACGTAATTCAGAACAGGTTATTCGCTTCCAAAATATTATGAAGGGAATGGGTGTTTTTGAAGAATTGGCTAAAAAGGGAATAAAAGATGGTGACACCGTAATTATCGGACATCTTGAATTCGCTTTTTATTCTGATGAAATATTTGGTTAAAAGGAGTGTGTGGTCGTGACTGTTATTAATGAAAAATTTAGTGTTAATACAAAAGGTAATACTGATATAATCGATATTACCCAAAAGGTAAAAAATGCAGTATATATGCACTCTTTGCAAAATGCGGTTGTGCATGTATATGTTGCGGGTAGTACGGTTTCGGTTACTAATATAGAATTTGAACCTGGATTGTTGGTGGATTTGCCGGAAGCTTTGGATAGAATTGCGCCAACTGATACCGATTATCATCACGATGCAACTTGGCATGATGGAAATGGTTATGCGCATGTTAGGGCATCAATTGTTGGAAATTCGACAATGGTTCCGTTGATTGATGGGGCTTTGCAGTTAGGGCAATGGCAGCAAATTGTTTTGGTGGATTTTGACAACAAATCAAGAACCAGAACGGTTTATGTACAAATAGTTTATTAAGAGGTTAGTATAAAAGAAAGGATTTTTACTATGAAAAAGAATTTATTTAAGCTCATCGGGGGGGGGCTAGCCTCTCATATCAAGGGATTTAAGCTAATTTTTAGATGTCTAGATGCAAAGATGCATGGAGACAAAGTCTGTATCAAAGCAGCTAG
>CALEJY010000043.1 GCA_937898445.1 uncultured Candidatus Melainabacteria bacterium
TTGAAAAAGCTGGTTTTCAGAGGGTGTGGGCTAATGATTTTGACACAGATGCTCAAGCCGTTTACTCCCTTAATTTGGGGGAAATTGATGGTCGTGATATTTTGAGTGTTGGAGAGAATGATATACCAGAAGGCGATATCTTGACAGCAGGATTTCCATGTCAGCCATTCTCAAGTGCGGGTCGCAGAAAAGGTGTTTTTGATTCAAGAGGAATGTTATATAAAGAGTGTTTGCGCATTATTAAAAATAAAATGCCGAAAGTTGTCGTTTTTGAAAATGTACGGGGATTATTGTCTACAAAATATATTGACGGACGAAATTTAGCCGATGTTATTATAGAAGACTTATCAGGAATGAATAATATTGGCTACAATGTTGTATATAAATTGTTAAATGCCTCAGATTATGGAGTGCCTCAAAATCGGCAGAGAGTTTTTTTTGTTGGAGTTAGAAAAGATTTAGGCGTAAAATTTGCATTTCCACCCAAGCAAAAAAAAGATAAACTAACACTTCGTAACATTCTTGATATTCCGAAAAATGTCAAAAATCAAGTTGATTGGGTACTATCTCCACAAGCTCTTGAAATGGTAAATTATATACCGGAAGGAGGCTCTTGGAAAGATGTGCCATATGAGAAATTGGCTCCGCGTTTTCAGCGGATTAGGGATGATATGAAAAAATATCATTCTCCAAATTTTTATAGAAGATTCTCTCGTGATGAAATAAATGGGACGATTACGGCTTCTGCGCAACCAGAAAATTGTGGGATAATCCATCCAATAGAGAACCGCCGTTACACTATTAGGGAAGTCGCTAGGATTCAGACTTTTCCTGATGATTTTATATTTATAGATGATTCTCCAAAGAATATCACTGCAATGTATAAAGTTATAGGAAATGCAGTTCCTGTTTCTTTGGCTCAAAGCGTTGCAAGCGCGATTATGGAGCAAGTCTTTCAAAAAAGATAATATCCCATGAATACAGATAAAGCTTATCTTTTTGGACTAATAATAGGTGGCGGTGTTTTTGGAAACGCCGAAGACTATTTAAGAATAAGACTGCCTTATAAACAATGGGGGTCATATAAAGCCAACCCACATCGAGCGTCTGAAATATCAAGGGATATAATGGAGGTCTTGAGCCCTTTGTTTAGGAGTGTATATAGCTTAAATATTAGTTATGAAACTCCTCCAAGTGGTATTTGGTACGTTATATGTGAAGGAGACTTGTCTGAACTGATAACAGATTTACAGTCTTATAACATTCAATGTGATGGTGATTTGCGTAATAATGTTTCTATTAGTGAGATTGTAAAATCATTAGTTGATGATAATCTAAAAAGACGATTTATTGCAGGGCTTGCAGACACAATTGGTAGTACAAATCCGAATCATAGGCGTTTTACTAATGAGGTGCAAATATTATCTTTTGAACTAAAAGGATTTAACTTTTCATTTGTGTGCGAACTTTGCCGTCTCCTGTATAGTATCAATTGTTTGCCCGATCAGATATTATGGAATCACCCTAATTTCCATTGTACAAACAATCCATATTATCGGCAGTGGAATAAAGGTTTTAAGCTTCGTGTGCAAATAGATCAATATGAAAAATTTGGTGCTGTCGCATTTAAGACAAAAGCAATGGCATTGAAAGAAAATCGTAGTTTACAACAGCAAACACATGATGCAATACCTTGCCCCGAGCGAGAAATTAGAGCGACAAGAACATGTGTCCATCCTGCTGAAAATGATAACCGTCTGCCAAACTGTATTCGTGGAGGACATTATTTGCATAATCGTCATGTGTGTGCAGTGCTAGGATGTGAGCATGCTCCATATAATGAAATAAAAACTTTATTAGACAAAGCTGAAAATCTAATTATGCCATTTCCAATATTATATAAAGATAATATTGAAAATATAGAAGCGACAATCTCTACTGAGAAATTACTCTCTAAAAGAATATATAGGGTCGAAAATTATACAGTAAGGTCGTTGTATGATAAATATTTAGATCATACTATATTGATGTTTGGAAATGGTATAGATAATGGTTATCCTGTATCTGAAATTATACAAGGAATTGCTTTTATAATAGCAGATGAAAAAGAATTAAATGGGAAACGAACAAAAGGTGGTTATAAAGAACTTATAGAAAAATATATATTGTCAGACGCAAATTTATCTGTAGAAATTCGCATTCCTGATTTATTGACACCATTGGTAATCGTTGGAAATAAACGGGGCGTTTTAGTTGGTGCAAATAATCCGCAGGTGTATAAATCGCTAATTTCAATAGACCCTGACAATGAATATAAATTATGCGTAAGATCTATAACTGAACAAGATTTAAGTAATGAGGAATGAAATTTCATACTACAATGAAATACAAGAGTTCATTGAAATACAACTAAAAAGCAACTTTTTGTTAAATAGCCATCGCAATTTGTATGTGTACTGGGGGATCGGAGAACTAAAAAATAATTTGTATAAAATAATAAAAGAACATCCGGTTGAATGTTCTTGTGCTTTACAATTTGCAAAACGCATTCCACCATTGAATCTCGATATATTTGCTTTAATTACCGATGGTAAACGCTTTGAACTATTAATTCTGGAGATTAAATTGGTTAAAAGTGCAGGCTTAAGAGAGTGGTCGCAACTTGTTGGTTATTGTCTCGTATCAGGGGCAAGGTATGGTTTGTTAGTTAATATAGATCATGGTAGCAGTGAAAGATTAACTCAGACTTTATCTAATGAATACCACATGTCTCATATACATACGGTTGTTAATAATAATAACAAGGAGCATATGTTAGGGTTTATGCAATGGAATAGTTTGACGCATAATTTTGAATATACGAACTTGGGGTTTATTAGATCATTATCGGATTTAAGTAATAAGTTGATATCTGCATTTGCAGATTAAAAAATAAATGGATTAGAACGGCGCAATCCGAAGCAGAAAAACAAAACGACAGCATTGTGTGCTGTCGTTCTCTTGGATAATTACCCTCTTCGTGCGGATAAAGGGACTCGAACGGCGAAAGCCGAAGCCGAAATACATTTGAAATAAAACACACTGTTATTTCGGCAACCCCCCCCAACACCATAAAGCCTTTATACGAACATGATAGCGTGAATCGCATAATGCGGGTTTTATTTTTGAAATCGGAGAAAAGGAATGCCTGCATTTCGGTGAACGACGATTTCAAAAACAAAATGGCAGCGAATTATCGCTGCCGTTCACGCTGTTAATGTGCGGATAAAGGGACTCGAACCCCCACGCCTCTCGGCATCAGATCCTAAGTCTGACGTGGCTACCAATTACACCATATCCGCGTAAAAGTAACGACAAAGGTAACCAATTTTTTACAAATCGCAACCACGATGCCCGCCGTTTTTGGAAAATCAGTAACTTTGCGGTCGTAAAACGACCGTTCCACTACTGCAACAACCAAAAAACGAACGGTGAAAAATATCTCCTATGCCGAAAACTGTAACGCTGACACTCACGCCACGACAGGCCGCCGATACGAAAT
>CALEJY010000044.1 GCA_937898445.1 uncultured Candidatus Melainabacteria bacterium
CTTTGAACATCAAGGACAATTTATCCATTTCCTTAACTTTTGCATTCATAAAGTCAAATGCAGCTTTTGAAACAACGGCTTCAATACGTCTTGTACCGGCAGCAATTGCGCCTTCTGAAACGATTTTGAACAATCTCAAATCACGAGTGTTTCTAGCATGAGTACCTGCACAAAATTCTTTTGAAACACAATGAGTTTGATTTCCCATTGAAACAACTCTAACTACATCTTCATATTTTTCGCCGAACAATGCAGTAGCACCAGTCAATTTGGCACGTTCAATATCCATTTCTTCAGTTGTTACAGGCAATGCCTCAGCAATCCATTTGTTTACAATTTCTTCTGCCTTAAAGATTTCATCCGGTTCCATTGCACGAGAGAATGTAAAGTCAAAACGCATTCTGTTTTCTTCAACTTGAGAACCTGCTTGTTTAACTTCGTCACCCAAAACCTTTACTAAAGCTGCTTGAAGCAAGTGAGCAGATGAGTGGTGAAGTCTGATTTCTTCACGTCTTGCAACATCAATTTTGGCATGAACATTTTCACCAATTGTAATTTCGCCATTAACGATTTCGCAACGATGAACAAATAATTTGTTTACCTTGAATGTTGTCAAAACTTCCAACTTCAAGTTTTCGTTTTCGATTACACCGGAATCGCCAACCTGCCCACCACATTCAGCATAGAATGGAGTTTTGTCGAGAACAACATCAACATAACCTTCGCCATCAATTGTTGCCAAAATCTTAGCGTCGCATTCGTTTTCAGTATAGCCTACAAATTCAGTTGAACCAACTTCTTTTTCAACTTTGGCATACTTCATATCACCTGTAACACTGATTTTTGCAGCAGCTGCTTTTGCTCTGTCTTTTTGTTCTTGCATTGCAACTTTGTAGCCTTCTTCATCAACATTCAAACCGTTTTCAAGAGCGATTTCTTTTGTCAATTCAAGAGGGAAACCGTATGTATCATAAAGTCTGAATGCGCTTTCACCGTCAATATCTTTTTTAGCCTCGATAAATTCGTCAAGCATTTTATAACCACGATCAAGAGTTTTTGCAAAACGTTCTTCTTCTTTTTTGATTGTATCAACGATTTTTGCCTTATTCTTAACCAAATCAGGATAAGCCTCACCGTAATTTTCAACAATAACATCAACAAGTTTGTACAAGAACGGTAATTCCATACCCAAGATTTTTCCGTGACGCAAAGCACGACGTAAAATCATTCTTAATACATAACTTCTACCTTCGTTTCCAGGAATTACACCATCTGAAATCAAGAAAGTTACACACCTTGCGTGGTCAGTAATAATTCTCAAAGAAACATCTGTCTTTTCAGATTTTTTGTAAGGTACACCACTCATTTCACAAACCTTATCCATAATCGGTTTCAAAAGATCTGTTTCAAAAGTAGATGCAACACCTTGACAAACCATTGTAATACGTTCCAAACCCATGCCGGTATCAACGTTTTTCTTGCCTAAAGGAGATTGGTTGCCTTCTTCATCTTGATAAAGTTCCGTAAATACCAAGTTCCAAATTTCAACCCATCTATCACATTCGCAAGTGTCAATTCCGCAATTTGGATCATCACATTTGTATTGTTCACCTAAGTCATAGTGAATTTCTGAGCAAGGTCCGCAAGATCCTGAAGCTCCCGGAGGTCCCCAGAAGTTATCTTTTTTACCTTTTCTTTTAATACGTTCAGCCGGAACACCAGCATTTCTCCAGATTTCGTAAGCCTCGTCATCTGTTTCAAAAATAGTAATCCAAAGTCTATCTTTATCTAATTTCAAAACTTCTGTAACAAATTCCCAAGCCCAAGGAATAATTTCTTTTTTGTAATAATCCCCGAAAGAGAAATTTCCTAACATTTCAAAGAAAGTATGGTGGCGAGGAGTTCTTCCAACATTTTCGATATCAGAATCTTTTCCGCCCGCTCTGGCACATTTTTGGCAAGAAGTTGCTCTTGCAGGTTCATAAGGACATGGTTGAATACCTAAAAATATAGGCAAAAACTGCAACATGCCGGCAGTTGTCAAAAGTACAGTCGGGTTGTCAGGAACAAGTGACGAGCTTTCAACTAAAGTGTGTGCGTGTTTTTCTTTAAAATAATCTAAATATAATTTTCTAATTTGATTTCCGGTTAGCATAATCTAATTCCTTTACTTTTTTAATCTTATGAGAAAATTATACAATAAAAAAACTCTAATCGTTAATGATTAGAGTTTTTAGTTTTTGAATTAAACCTAATTACATGCCGGCAGTTATTTTTCTTGCCGCCCAAATTGGAACTCCAAGTCCCGGAACAATAGCCTCCGGATTTTGTGTAATAAAATCGCCAACTGATTTACCCGCTTTTACAGCCATATCACGAATGCCTTTTATTGCTCTATTTATACCAGTTGGATCTAGAGTGTCAATTACTCTGTCTGCTTCTGCTTGGACTTTTGCTCTAGTTCTTTCGCCATCACTTTTAATTGCATGTCTAGTTTGGGCATTTTCGGCATGATTTTCTTCTCGAGTTCTTTCACCTTCCGACCTTACAGTATGCCTGATATTAACCGCCTCTTGTCTTACCGTATTTCTGGTTGCCTCTCCTTCGGCTCTCACTGTATTACGAGTTTTTGCTCCTTCATTTCTTACTGTTCTACGTGTTGATGCACCTTCCGCATGAACCGCTTTTCTAGTTTTTGCGCCTTCTTGTTCTGTCGCATTAAGATTTGCTTCTCCATAGCCTGCCGTTAAAGCTGCATTCATAGCAGCTTTTTCATTAGTGTTTTGATTTACCGCTTCAACGGCATCTCCAACAACTTCAGCAGTGTTGCGTTGTCTGGCATTGGCAATTTGTGTCATAGCGGTATCTTTCCAATCATCAAGTTGTTGTTGATAACTGTTAAAACCTTCTCTTTTCTTACCAACTGTTTGCGGATTAGGCATTGGTTCAAACTCTAACTCAATTCCCGGAAACTCATGTTGCAACTGCATATATAACTTTTTAATATCTTTAGCAGCTTTATTTGTCATATTCATTGCATCATATTTATCATTACCTTTAAATTTTGAAAAATTTGCAAAATCTTTACCATAAGCGTTAATTACACCGGTTGCCGGATTATCTGCTTGCCCCCCCCCCGATGCATAACCTTGACCTACGGGAATATTGCCCATTTTTTGTTCTTCTTGTGCTTTCAGTTCATACTTGTTGCTATTACCTTGAACTGCACCTACACCATTCATTTCTGGAATTGCCATAAAAATTTCTCCTTTATTTTCTAAGTAATACACTACACATAATCAATAACGACCATTTTGAATGAAAACTTTAATTTGAATTGCAAAACAAAATTAAATAAAAAGTAAAATAGGTTAAGGAGCAGGTATAATAGGAAGTTAAGGTATTTTACAAAAATTAACATAATTAAATATAAAACACAGTCTTGCAAAGAAAAATGTTTGTGCTAATATAAAGATACGAGGGATTATACAGGTACCCCAAGAAACCAAACGCTTGTTTAAACCCTCTGGATCCAAGCCCGAGTAGCTCAGCTGGATAGAGCAACCGCCTTCTAAGCGGTAGGTCATGCGTTCGAATCGCATCTCGGGTAAATAAAAATAGGGTAGGATTTATTCTTACCCTATTTTTATTTACTCTCTAGCAGGCAAGTTTCAAACTTGGGTAAATTTTTATAAAAACATGAGAAGCACATGGGAAAAGATAAAGCAAATATTTTTAAACTAGATAAAAAAGAATTAGAAACATACAAGGACAAAGAATTTGATGATTGCATGCCTGGAGCTAAAGAGTTTGCAGAATGCCTTAAAACA
>CALEJY010000045.1 GCA_937898445.1 uncultured Candidatus Melainabacteria bacterium
CTCTCACAAAACGTGACATTTAGTCACCTTTTGTTCGGCAGAGTCGCAAGGGGAGGACATGAATTTCAACGTAACGAACTGCGCATCCAGACTTCTTTGCATCTAAGCATCTTTTAATTTTAGCTGCTTAACTTCTTAACTGCCTAGCTGCTTTTGATACGGGCTTTTCAATTTCACTTCTCACTTAAACAAACTAACAATTCGCTAACAATTTTTATGATAATATATTTAGGTTGGAATAAAGGAGAGATTTAATGGAAAAATTCTTTGATTTTATAAAAAAACACGGCGACCTATTCACTTTTTTAGGTCTACTAATAGTATGTTATTTTATTTTCTTTTTTAATATTGGAAATTATCCTTTGATGGATGTCGATGAAACAAGATATGTTTCTATGTCACGTGATATGTTCCATTGCAAGGATTTTTTAACACTTTATTTAAACGGAGATTTTTTCTTTGAAAAACCGCCTCTTTACTTCTGGGGTGAATGTTTATCATTCGCTATTTTCGGGAAAGTTACCGAATTTACCGCAAGATTTCCGGTTGCATTATACGGAACACTTTCGACTTTGCTTTTATATTTCACAGGCAAGAAAGTTGTTTCTCGCAGATATGGCGTAATTTCAGCCCTTATCCTTGCAACTACATTGGAATTTGTAATTTTGGCAAAATTCGCAATCCTTGATATCGTCGTAACAACTTGCGTCGGATTTTCGGTAATGTTCGGATTTTTGACCCAATTTGTTCAAGACAAAAACAAAAAATATATGTGGTGGTTATTCTACATATTCTCAGGTTTAGCAGTAATGGCTAAGGGAATTCCGGGATTTGTTGTTCCGTTTGCTGTAATGTTTTTTGTAACAATCGCAAACAAGACGTTTAAACAAGTTTTCAAACCACAATACATTTTACCTGGATTTTTACTATTCTTTTTAATAGTTCTCCCGTGGCATTTAATTATGTTCAAAATTCACGATCCGCTATTTTTCCACGAATACATAATTAAACACCACATCGAAAGATTTTTAAATTCAAATGAAATTAATAGGGAACAACCGTTCTATTTTTATATTCTAACAGTTTTGTGGGGACTTGTTCCTTATATTTTTTCCGCAATTGCAGTTGGAATTACAAAACTTAAATCAATCAAAAAATTTAACGTTACAGAACTATCCAACCCACAAAAATACTTATTGTTCAACGCAATCGCATTTGTTGTAACAATGTTATTTTTCTCATCTTCCAGCACAAAATTAATCACATATATTTTACCTGTATATTTCTTCACTGCTTGCATTTTGGGTTTTGTATGGGAAGACTATATGTTCAACAAAAAATACGAAAAGCCAATAAACATAACCGTTTACATCTTAGGCGGAATTTGTATTTTGGCAGGAATTTTGACTTGTTTTGCAAAATTCGTTCTTCCTGCTCAAACTTATTCAGACCTCTTAACAATAAAATGGTTCTGCATAATTTTGGTTTTAGCATTCGGAATTTCAAGTATTTTATGCGCAATCAAAAAACTTCCAAAAGGTGTTTTCACATGCTATGTGCTATTAATCCTTATTACATCAGCATTTGGAACAAAATTATTCTACAATATGGATTATAAATTTGGGCAAAATGATTTGATGCGTTTTGCAAAATACGCTCACGAAAACGGTAAAAAAGTTGCGGTAATAAATGATGAAAGAAAATATTCTGTAGTTTATTATTACGGAATTCCAACAGATATGGATAGCAGAAACGTTTTATTCATCACACTTGATGATAAAGACGAAATGGCACAACTCGGAAAAATTTTAGATGATAAAAATGTTGTTGCCATTATTAGAAAAAAACAGTATCAAGAGATTGATAAAACATTAGATTTTGATGTAGTATTAGAGGGAAGAAAACATTTACTTGTTAAGGTTCACTAATGTTACAAAGATATGAAAAATTTTTAAAAGAAGTTTTAGACCCAAAACTAGACAAATATTTTGAAGAACAGTGCGAATTTGTAAAATGCAAAGAAGGCTGTTCTTCTTGTTGCGAAGTTGGCGAATATCCTTTTTCAAGACTAGAACTTGAATATTTGATGTCAGGCTTTGTAAACCTTCCATTTGAAACAAAACACATAATTAAAGAAGAAATAAAACGCCTAAAACGAGAGCAACCGAAAATGCACAAATGTCCGTTTTTGATAAACAAAATGTGTTGCCTTTATCAATACAGGGGAATTGTTTGCAGAATACATGGACTTGCTTGGTATGACGAAGTCGAAAACAGAGTAAGATTGCCATATTGCGTAAACAAGGGATTGAATTACGGAACAGTTTTCAACAGAGAAACCGGAGAAGTTTTCTTAGAAAATCCAATCAGAGAACGATTGAGGATAGATACTATCCTCAACAGTCCTGAAGCTGAACCATATAATTTGGAATGCGGAGAAATTCGCCCGCTTTTAAAATGGTTCTAATTGTTTTAGTGTAAATATTTTATATACAAATAAATAGAGCTTATGATTAATGAAACAGTTGTTACCAAAGCTCCGTATTTCATAAACCTCATAAATGAAATCGGATGACCTTTTGTATGCGCAGTTTCACTAACAATAACATTTGCGGCAGCTCCGATAATAGTAAGGTTTCCACCTAAACAAGCACCTAATGACAACGCCCACCACAAAGGATGATGACCAACACCGGTGTAAGGCAATGTATGTTGAACTTGTGCAATTAGAGGAGCCATAGTTGCGGTGTAAGGAATATTATCAATAATTCCTGACAAAATACCTGAACCCCACAAAATTAACATTGTCGCAGCAGCCAAACTTCCGTGAGTAAATTGAATTAATTTGTCAGCTAAAAAGCTAATTCCGCCATTTGCTTCAAATCCACCAATAATTATAAACAACCCAACGAAAAAGAAGATTGTTAACCATTCAACATCACGGTAAATTTCTTTTGGTTTTTCAAACAACAACAAGAATGATGCGCCTGCAACTGCAAAAACATAAGCAGGAATATGAGTTACGTCATGAGTTACAAAACCTGTAATAACAAGAGTAAGAGTAATCATTGAACGTATCATAAGTTTTTTGTGTGTAATCGTTTTAGAATTGTCTAAATTCGCAATATGTTCCATTTTTTCTTTTGTAGCTTTAAGAGATTTTCTGAACATGAAAACCAAAATTCCGACACATACAAGAAAAATTGTAAGTACAACAACGGTTAACTCGTTTACAAAATCCATAAAACTCAAACCTGCTTTTGCGGCAATAATAATATTTGGCGGATCACCGATTAAAGTTGCAGTACCACCGATATTTGATGCCAAAACCTCTGTAATCAAAAACGGAACAGGATCACATTCAAATTCTCTTGCAATAACAAAAGTTACCGGCATAACTAAAACGACAGTCGTTACGTTATCCAAAAACGCTGATGCAATCGCAGTAAATGCAGCCAATGCAAAAAGAACAGTTTTCGGATGTCCTTTTGTAGCCTTCAAAATACCAATAGCCATCCATTTAAAAACACCACTTCTGCTTGCGATATGAACAATAATCATCATACCGATAAGCAAAAAGATAACTTCAAATTCAATGTAATCGAAAACTGAGCGAATGTAAGTTTCAGTTTGTGGGTTGACAGAACCGTGAAACGGCAACAAACCCAATAACATTGTCAATGAAGCACCTACAAGTGCCACAACAGATTTTTGAATTTTTTCACTGGCAATAAAAATATAGGCAACTAATAAAATTGCGCCTGATATAATCATGCCGTAGTTTGATACTAAATCCATAATTTTTCCCTCATAAATATTAAAAGCGAACTTTTCTTTTTCGAATATTCCCTTAGTGATTGCACTCCAAAAAGAAAAACTTCCTGCAAACGGGTATTTTTTCTAATTGTAACATAAACATTTTGTCAATTGTATATCTTAAGCACTTTTGGGACAGGCTATACACATATGCAACTTTAATAATGTTATACCCCTCACCATTCACTTATTAATAACGATACGGACTTTTCACGTTTCGCTTCTCACTTTTCACTAAAGTTTCACCATAAGTCCTATCGTCTTATTACCTTCTCTGATACAGACTTTGCATCTTCGCCTCTACGCATCTAGACATCTAACTCAAATGTTGTCACAGTGGACTACGTGCGTAAAACTCCATACCAAAGTATGAAGTACTTTAGACCAATATCGTCACAGAGGACTACGTGCGTAGCACCTATAAATCTTTTGTTGGCAAGTATGATTGAGGGTAATTGTAATCTTCTTTAAACCCTAAATGTCTGTACATTTTCAATGCTTGGAAATTGTTGGTTTCTGTTGTCGTATTTACTTCAGAAATCGGTTTTATTCCATTATCTGCAAGTTCAATCAATTTTTCTACAGATTTTTTAAGCATGTGTTTTGACAAACCTTTGCCCTGATGTTCTTTTCTAATCGCTACAATCGGAATATTTGCAATTCTTCCACCTGTAAGGTTCATAAAGCAAAAACCGACAGGGATATTATTACACAACAAAATAGTCGTTGCTTCAGGTAAAAATTCTGCATATATATTTTTTACAATCTTTGTAATTATGTCACGAGTGCCTTCAATTGTCTTAAATCTTGGGTCAAACAAAGCATCTGCGCTATCTTCAAAACCTTCTTGAACAACTTCAACAGCATCTTCAAAATATTTGTCTTGCCAATCAACAAGCTTGTATTCACTATCAAGTGGCGCAAGTTGAGTGATTTTTAAGATATCTCTTGAATTTGTGCCAGCCATCATAAATCTCAAAACCGCAATACCAACGAACTTAAACCCATAACGAGCAATATCACCGATTAAGTCTTTTTGTGAACCCAACATCGGATAGCATACAATTTTATCCAATCTTTCAGCTTTTGTAAGTTCTAAGAATTTTTTAAGCAAATACATAGCTCTTTCAACCATATTTTCCATTTTGAAAGAGTGAATTATGTTAAGTTCAATCGCCTCTGAAATAGTGGTTGTATATACCAAAAACGCAACAGGAATTGCATTTTCAAACAACACAACGCATTCAATCAATTTCTTTTCAACTGCATCAATAAACCCTTCAAAATCGAGCGGTTCAAGTTCAAAATTATACTCAGTCACTGCTCTGTTTACAAAATCGTTATACACAGTTGCAAACGCTTTGTAATCGTTTGGAGTTAATAATCTAGCCTCAAAGTTTTGATTTTCGTCAGTCATGTCCTTAATTCCTTGTTATTATTGCAATGCGCTCCACTATATCATGTGGTGCATTTTTTCTTTTTTGGTTTCCATATACCGCTTGTTATACTCATTTATATATGGCGGTATTTTAACTATATCATGTACAGTTAATCCGTAACCCTTCAAACCGACGATTTTTTTCGGATTATTTGTAATTAAGTTGAAATTATTGAACCCAAGATCACGAATTATTTGCGCACCCATGCCATAATCTCTCAAATCAGGTTTAAATCCTAAAGAAACATTCGCTTCAACAGTATCTTGTCCTTTTTCTTGAAGATGGTAGGCTTTAATCTTGTTAATTATGCCAATTCCTCTGCCTTCATGCCCTTTCATATAGACTAGCGCACCTTTTCCATACTCGTTAATCATCTTTAATGCGCTATGCAATTGATAATTACAATCGCATTTCAAACTATGGAAAATGTCGCCAGTAAGGCATTCACTATGTACTCTCACAAGCGGAATTTTGTCTGAACCATCATCTTTCACTAACGCAACACATTCTTGCCCTGTCATGTGATTTAAGTATCCATAGATTTCAAAATCACCGAATTGTGTCGGAAGATGTGCCTCAGCTTCTCTTGTAACAATCTTTTCAGATTTCAATCTATAGGCAATAAGTTCAGCAACAGAAATGAATTTGATACCATGCTTTTTAGCGAACTTATACAAATCATCACGTCTTGCCATGTGACCATCTTCTGCCATAATTTCGCACATAGGACCTGCCGGAACATGCCCGCAAAGTCTTGCCAAATCAACAACAGCTTCGGTATGTCCTGTTCTTGTTAAAACACCGCCTTTTCTAGCAACGCATGGGAACAAATGTCCGGGTCTGCACAAATCTGACGGTTGAGCATCAGGGGCTAAACAAACTTCTATTGTTTTAGCTCTGTCAAATGCGGAAATTCCGGTTGTTACGCCATATTTTTCAGCCGCATCAATACTAACTGTAAAAGCGGTTTTCATAGATTCGCTATTTTGTTCAACCATTTGTGGTAACTGCATTTTTTCAGCAATTTCCGGAGCAATTGCAAGACAAATCAAACCTTTTGCATTTTCTGCCATAAATTTTATAACTTCCGGCGTAACCATTTGCCCTGAACATATCAAATCGCCTTCGTTTTCTCTATCTTCATCATCGGCAACAATCAACATTTTGCCGTTTTTAAAATCTTCTAATGCACTTTCGATTGAATCAAATTTAAAATTTTCCATTTTATATAAATCCGTTCTCTTTCAAAAAATCTTCTGTAATATTATTATTTTGCGTTGATAAAAATTTTTCAACATACCTGCCTAAAATATCTGTTTCAATATTGACAAAATCACCGACACGCAAATCTTTTAGGTTAGTGTTTTCGAGGGTATGCGGAATAATTGCAACACTGAAAATATTTCTTTCAGACTTCGAAACTGTCAAACTAACACCGTTTACAGTTATTGAACCTTTGTAAACTATGTATTTGTCAAGTTCAGAAGAAACTTCAAACCTCATATCGCCTAAATATTTTGCCACTCCGTCAACATGACCTTGAACAATATGCCCACCCATACGAGTTTGCGGGGTTAAAGCTCTTTCAAGATTAACTTTCTCACCAGTTTTAAACCCCTTTGTAATTCTCAAGGTTTCTGAACTTACATCGGCTGAAAAATAGTTACTCCCCATATCCACAACTGTCTGGCAACAACCGTTTATTGCGATACTGTCGCCTAACTTTGTTCCATCCAAAACAGTTGAGCATTCTACAACGAGTTTTTTACCGTCAAATGACTTTATTTTTCCGATTTCTTCGACAATCCCTGTAAACATAATTAGATTTTAACATGAAAATAGAATATTCCTGCACTATAAAGTTATTTGTATTTTTTGTGCTAAAATCGGATTATGACAAAGATTTTGGACTGCACTCTGCGTGATGGCGGACATGTTAATAAGTGGAATTTTTCTGATGAATGTATTTTGGCAACTCTTAATGCTGCTGAAAAAACAAAAATTGACTATTTTGAAGTCGGTTATGATATGCCATATTGTATAACCTCATCTGATATTAAATTATGTGTAATGTTAGATGCAAAAAATATTCACCCGATATCCCAAAAAGCTGATTGCGTAAGAATTGCGTGCTATCCACACGAAATTAAAACAGCGATTAATGCGGTAGAAGATTTTAAAAATCAGGGGTTTGAAGTTTTTCTACATCTTATGACTGCCGATAAATTTGAAGATTATGAACTCTTGAGAAATTGGAAAAACAAAGAAATTTTAAATTCAATCTATTTTGCAGACAGTTTCGGCTCTTTTATCCCAAAAGATGTTGAAAATATCTATAAAAAGCTTACAGATTGCGGATTTGAAAGAATAAGTTTCCATGCACATAACAACCTTCAACTTGCTTTTACAAATACAATAAAAGCGATTGAACTCGGGGCGTATAGCGTTGATGCAACAACTTTTGGAATGGGTAGAGGTGCCGGAAATTTGCCGATTGA
This sequence comes from uncultured Candidatus Melainabacteria bacterium, assembly GCA_937898445.1. GTDB lineage: Bacteria > Cyanobacteriota > Vampirovibrionia > Gastranaerophilales > Gastranaerophilaceae > Stercorousia. The sequence continues at coordinate 7,754 of CALEJY010000045.1, forward strand.
ACTTCTTTTAAAATATTTAGAAAAAGACAATTCCGAATACTTGAAAATCATCAAGCAATATTATATTGAATTGCATTCGCAAACCGCATGGGGCTATAATTACAACGCACTAATCGGCGGGTTGAATAACATACACCCGACGAAAATAGCGCAATTTATTGAACAAAATATGCAATAGTTATATTATTTTAGAATTTTTTCAACTTTGCATAAGCGGCATCCATAGCTTTTACGCCCTGTCTGCCAAAATCAATTGTGTACATCATACTGTCACCAATTTGGGTAACTTCTTGAATATGCCCAATTCCCAACTTGTCATGGAAAACTCTTTCTCCAACATTAAAAACATATTCAATCGGAGTTGTAGTTTCCATTCTGCGTTGACGTTCAGCATCTTCTGCCTGTTGCATACGTTCTTTTTGTTTTTTCTCCTCAAGCATTCTTTTTATTGCATTGTCTTTAAAGAACTCTTTAACCTTTTCATCATCACGTTGTTTATTGGCTTGAGATTTAACCAAAATCGTGCGAGATGGGGTCCTGTGCGGTTGTTGGGAATAGCTTGAATTTTGTCTTTGTCTGTCGTTTTGAGATTTCCCTGTAGCCAAACCTCTTGTTGGCGCAACAAAACCTTTTCCAAAGCCTGATGATGGTTTTACATAACCAAAACTATCAGATTGAGCAGCAGAATAAGAATAATCAGATTTTCCGGTTCTTGCTCTTGAAACTGCATTTTGGAATGTAGAAGTTCCGCTTGTAGAACCTTCAAAACCAATCTTATTCAACAATTGAGGCGGAATTTCATCAATAAATCTTGATGGATTGTAATATTTGTATTCGCCCCACATTTGACGACGTTTTGCAGATGTCAGATAAAGTTTTTCTTCCGCACGAGTAACTCCAACGTACATCAAGCGACGTTCTTCTTCCATTTCTGATGGAATATTAAATGTTCTCTGGTGCGGGAATACACCTTCATCACAACCGGCAAGGAACACTATCGGAAATTCCAAACCCTTTGCAGAGTGCAAAGTCATCAATGTCACGTTGTTTGAAATATCTTCCATTCCGTCAAGATCAGAAACTAACGCAACTTGTTGCAAAAATTCGCCTAAAGCATTGTCAGCTTCTTCAGGAACAAATTCACCTGCAACGTTAACCAACTCTTGCAAGTTTTCAATATCTG